>NZ_FXTB01000004.1:0-300000 GCF_900182605.1 Saccharicrinis carchari | reverse complement strand
GTTTGTGCATCATTTATTTTATTTTGTTATAGAATCTTTTTCCGTAGTCAGTTTTTTTGATATTCTGATGAAAACACTGGGGAGCACCTTTTTTACACTACTCATCATGGGTGTTACGCTATTGTTCACTTATCAAAAAAAACGAAGAATTTAAAGGAGGTGCGACGTGGAAAATATGAGTAGAAGAACCCTTGTTATTGGCCTTATCATTTTATTTATAGGTATAAGCTTTATTATTAAGCTTTTTATACTTCAGGTGTACGACCCATCGTATAAATATTCGGCCGTGAGTAATACTCGTCGCGAAATAATCAGTTTCCCATCGCGTGGACTGATTTACGACAGAAACGGAAAACTCATCGTTTCAAACCAGGCCGATTACGATTTGATGGTGGTGCCCCGTGAACTTAAACCTATGGATTCACTCACCTTTTGTAATGCCCTGGAGATATCTATACAGGAATTGCGTCAACTCTTCGACGACATGAACGGTAGATTACGTAATAAAAAGATATCACGTATAAAACCTTCTATTTTTTACAAGCAGTTATCGGCCAGACAGTACGGTTTTTTGCAGGAAAAATTGTACAAATTCGACGGTTTTTTTGTGCAGCGTCGTACGCTGCGTAAATATGAATATCCGCATGCTGCACATATATTGGGTTATATTGGCGAAGTGGGGCCGCAGGATATAGAAAGGGATAATTATTATACCCGTGGCGATTACCATGGCATCAATGGGGTAGAATCGACTTACGAAAAATTTTTGCGTGGAAAAAAGGGGTATAAATATGTTTTGGTGGATGTTCACGGACGACAAAAAGGCACCTTCCGCGATGGGCAGTTCGATATTCCGGCAGTGGCGGGTAAAGACATTAAGCTGACCATCGATATTGGATTACAAAAGTATGGCGAGGAGCTAATGAAAAATAAGATAGGCTCCATTGTGGCCATCGAACCCAAAACAGGGGAGTTGTTATCCATGGTTTCGAGCCCGGGGTATAACCCCTCACTTTTGGTTGGCAAAAAAAGAGCGGGTAACTTTTCCGTGTTAAGTACCGATTCCTTAAAGCCATTGTTTAACCGACCTATTATGGCCTGGTATCCTCCCGGATCTACCTTTAAAACCGTGAATGCACTCATAGGCCTGCAAGAGGGTGTTATTACGCCCAATACCAAATACGAATGTTACATGGGTTATTCGGTGGGGCGTTTTCACTTGGGATGTCATCCTCATGCCAGTCCTCTTGATTTACGACATTCCATCTCCAATTCCTGCAATGCCTATTATTGTCATATTTTTCGGAATATAATAGATAATCCCAAAAACGGTACGGTACAAAATGGATTTGAATTATGGAAAAATTACCTGGTAAAATTTGGTTTTGGTCATAAATTGGGTATTGATTTTGCCAACGAAATACGGGGCTTTGTACCCAACAGCCAAACTTACGACAAGATTTACAACAAAAGCTGGTCGTCGCTCACCGTAGTATCCTTGGCCATTGGGCAGGGCGAGCTGTTAACAACACCTGTACAGATGGCCAACATGGCTGCCACGCTGGCTAACAAGGGCTATTTTTACACACCGCACATCATCAAGGAAATTGAAAACGACACCATACCCACTCGTTTTAAAGAGATTCGCGAAACCGGCATTGATACCACCCACTTTGCCCCGGTACTCGACGGCATGGAAATGGCCATATGGGGAGGCGCTGGCAGTACGGCCACCATTGCCCGTGTGCCCGGCATAAGTATATGTGGAAAAACAGGCACGGCCGAAAATCCACATGGCGAAGATCACTCTGTATTCATAGCCTTTGCTCCAAAAGAGGATCCTAAAATTGCCATTGCTGTATATGTTGAAAACGGTGGTTTTGGATCCAGGTGGGCAGCTCCCATATCGAGCTTGGTGGTGGAGAAATATTTAAAAGGGGAGATCGATCCATCCCGTACCTGGCTCGAGAAAAGAATGTTGGAAGGAGATTTGATTCATGGCACAAAATAATTACAGCAAAAAAGTAGACTGGCTTTCCACAACCATTTACCTGATACTTGTGATATTTGGATGGTTTAATATTTACGCCGCCAATTATAATCCCGAGAACCCGGTTTTTTTTGACCCTGGAAAAGAGTATGCCAAACAATTAATATGGATAGGTCTTTCATTGATTATCATATGGGTAATTTTTATGACCGACAGTAAGTTTTATGTTGCTTTTTCATATTTTTTATATGGTACTTCCGTATTTCTTTTATTCAGTGTTATATTTTTTGGTAAGGAAATAAACGGAGCTAAGTCGTGGTTCGAAATAGGACCACTTAGGTTTCAGCCTGTGGAGCTGGCTAAAATAGCCACAGCACTCACTTTTTCGCGTATAATGAGCAGGCATAATTTTTCGTTTGACAAACCAAGGAATGTGGCCAAGATATTGGGTATTTGGACAATGCCTGTCCTTTGTATTTTTCTTCAAAACGATACGGGATCGGCGCTCGTATTTTTTGCATTTATATTGCCGTTTTATCGCGAGGGTCTTACGGGTAATATTTTAATTTTTGGCATACTGGCTGCAATCGTTGCCATCCTTACCTTGGTATATACCAATACCCTAATTTTATCGCTGGTAGTTGCAGGTGCTTTTTTGTTTCTCCTGCTCAAAATAGATAAAAAAATAGTGGCTATGGGGGGCGCGTTTTTTTCTGGTGGATTTATCTTGTCTCTTGCCTTTTATGCTCTTGCTGGATTCAAACTGCAATATGAATTGTTTACCGTTGTGGGCATTGCCACGGTATCGGTTTACCTGTTGATAAAAGGTTTTGTTAAAAATATAAAGCCTGTTCTTCCCATTGTAATTTTTTTATGGGGATTGGTGACCGTAACATTTTCCGCCGATTATTTTGTGGATGAAGTTTTATCGCAATATCAACGAAACAGGATTTATGTACTATTGGGTTTCAAGGACGACCCTCTGGGTGCCGGGTACAACGTTAATCAATCAAAAATAGCCATTGGTTCCGGCGGACTCACCGGTAAAGGTTACTTGCAAGGAACGCAAACTAAGTTTGATTTTGTGCCGGAGCAAAGTACCGATTTTATATTTTGTACCGTGGGCGAAGAATGGGGTTACCTTGGAACATTTGGGGTGGTGATGTTGTTTTTGATTCTGATATTTAGGCTCATATATTTGGCCGAAAAGCAACACTCGGCATTTAGCCGTGTTTATGGCTATTGTGTGGCCTCCCTCTTTTTTTATCACTTTGCGATAAACATAGGAATGACCATTGGCTTAGCACCTGTAATTGGCATTCCGCTGCCTTTTTTTAGCTATGGCGGTTCCTCGCTGTGGGGATTTACCACCTTACTTTTTATATTTCTTAAACTGGATACCAACAGGAACCAATTAATTCGTTAAGCACACTCAATTTTCTGTTTTCCGGTGTGTCATGTCTTGTTAAAAAAATAGAACAGGTGTCAAATTACCCCAACCTAAATAATTCCATCTAAATCCTTATTTTTGCAAAAAAAAATTAGCGTGAGTCAATTGAATGTTCTTGCCCAATTTAGGGATAATCCTCTTATAACTCAATTAAATGCTGCCATTACCAATGGTGAGCACCATATTTTTGTGGCAGGCACCACCGGCTCTTTCAAAAGTGTAGTGCTGGCATCTGTTATGGGAAGGTTTTCGCATTTGGTTGTTTTAAACGATAAAGAAGAGGCCGCCTACTTTTACAACGATTTAGTACAGCTGTTAGGAGAGGGCAGCATATACTTTTTACCTTCTACCTACAAGCGCTCCCCTGAGTATGGTAATATCGAAGCATCTAGTATTATTTTGCGCACTGAAGCACTCAATTATCTTAGCAATACAAAAAAAGCAGGTGTGGTGGTTACCTACCCTTTAGCCTTGTTCGAAAAGGTACCTACCAACAGTCAGTTAAAAGAAAGTACACTGAATATTAAAACCGGTGAGCAAATAGATATTTCTTTTGTTACCGAGGTGCTGATAGAATACGAATTTGAGAAAGTAGATTTTGTATACGAGCCGGGTCAGTTTTCCGTGCGGGGCAGTTTGGTGGATATTTATTCCTTTGCTCATGAAGATCCCTATCGCATCGACTTTTTTGGCGATGAGGTGGACTCAATACGCACCTTTGATTTAGAAAACCAGCTCTCCAAAACAAAACTGAACGACATAGCCATCATACCCAACCTTAGCACCAGGGTGGGTAAAGAACATATCTCTTTACTTGATTTTTTAAATCCCAAAACTAAAATATGGGCCTCCGACATAGCTTATGTTACAGATAAAGTAAAAGAGGCACATCTAAAAATAGTGCATCGCAACAGTCAGCGAAAGGATGAGGAGAACATACCATCGCCCGATTTTTTTGTCGGACACCAGGAAATAGAAAAACAATTCTCGGCAAGGCAAAGCATTGAGTTTGGCAAACGGAGCTATTTTAAAGATAACACCGAAATTAGATTCAGCACCAGCCCACAGCCCGTTTTCAATAAAAACTTCGATTTGTTGCAGGACGATTTGTTGCATAAAGAGGAGCAGGGATATGCATGTTACATACTGGCCGACAACCCCAAACAGCACGAACGGCTCGCTGCTATTTTTCATGATAAAGGCAGTGAGGTAAAATACACCCCCTTGGGTAAAACGTTGCACGAGGGATTTGTAGATCACGACATGCAGTTGTGCTATTACACCGATCATCAAATATTTGAGCGCTACCATAAGTTTAGTCTGCGCACCGACAAGGCACGTATCGCTAAGCAAGCGGTATCGCTAAAGGAACTTAGTCGACTGAACCCAGGCGATTATGTGGTGCATGTTGATCATGGTATCGGTCGCTTTGGTGGGTTAATTACCACCGAGGTAAACGGCAAAAAACAAGAGGCTATACGTTTGGTATTTAAGGATAACGATGTGTTGTTGGTTAGTATTCATTCCTTGCATCGCATCAGCAAATACAAAAGCAAGGAGGGCGAGCCCCCTCGCATCAATAAGTTAGGATCAGGTGCCTGGCAAAAGTTAAAGGATCGCACCAAGAAAAAGGTAAAGGATATTGCACGAGAACTGATTGCCCTGTACGCCCAGCGCAGACAGGAAAAAGGCTATGCATTTTCGCCCGACAGTTATATGCAAACAGAACTGGAGGCTTCATTTATTTATGAGGATACGCCCGATCAGGAAAAATCAACTCGTCTTGTTAAAGAAGCCATGGAAAAAGACACCCCCATGGATATGCTGGTTTGTGGGGATGTGGGTTTCGGTAAAACCGAGATAGCCATTCGCGCGGCCTTTAAGGCCGTGAGTGACAATAAGCAGGTAGCCGTTTTAGTGCCCACTACCATTTTGGCCATGCAGCACTATAAAACATTTAGCGAGAGGTTAAAGGATTTTCCGTGCAAAATAGATTATGTGAGCCGTTTGCGTAAACCCAAGGATATTAAAAACGCTCTAATGCGTTTAAAAGCGGGTGAAATAGATATTCTTATCGGCACGCATCGTTTAATTGGTAAGGATGTTGAATTTAAAGATATGGGGCTGCTTATTATTGACGAAGAGCAGCGTTTTGGGGTGAGCATCAAGGAAAAATTAAAAAAACTAAAGCTCAATGTTGATACCCTTACACTTACAGCAACACCCATACCACGCACGCTGCAGTTTTCGTTAATGGGAGCACGCGACCTAAGCATTATCAACACACCGCCGCCCAACCGACACCCCATTCTTACTGAGCTACACACCATCAGCGACGAAATAATAAAGGAGGCCATCACCTATGAGATAGACCGTAACGGTCAGGTGTTTTTTATACATAACCGTGTGCAAAATATTTATGAAGTAGAAGCCATGATAAACCGAATTTTACCTTCGGTAAAAACAGTAGTGGGACATGGCCAAATGGATGGCCCTCAACTCGAGAATGTAATGCTGGGTTTTATCAATGGCGATTACGATGTACTTATAGCCACCACCATCATTGAGTCGGGACTGGATATACCCAATGCCAATACAATTATAATAAACAATGCCAACCATTTTGGCATGAGTGATTTGCATCAATTACGGGGTAGGGTAGGTCGTTCAAACAAAAAGGCCTTCTGCTATATGCTGGCACCTCCGCTTTCGTCGGTTACGCAAGAAGCAAGGCGACGGTTAAAGGTTATTGAGGAGTTTTCTGATTTAGGGAGCGGCTTTAACATCTCTATGCAGGATTTGGATATCCGTGGCGCAGGTAACTTGCTAGGGGGCGAACAAAGTGGTTTTATTGCGGATATTGGTTTCGAAACCTATCACCGCATTTTGAACGAGGCCATGATCGAACTCCGTGAAACTGAATTTAAGGATTTATATCACGAAGAAACCAAGCAGGTTACAGACAGCAATATTAAGTTTGTGAGCGACTGTAGTATTGAAACGGATGCCCGTTTGTTGCTGCCCGATGATTACGTAGAAAGTGTAGCCGAAAGAATGCAGCTGTACCGACAACTTGACGGACTGAAAAACGAAGAAGAACTGGATGTGTTCAAAGCGGAACTAAGCGACAGGTTTGGTGCCTTGCCTATGTCTACCCGTCAGTTGGTTCAGGTAGTTCAAATACGCTGGAAAGCTATTGATTTGGGTATCGAAAAAATTATATTCAAAAACAATAAACTGATTGTTTATTTTGTGTCTAATCAGGACTCGCCTTACTATCAATCGGCGGTTTTTACAGGCATTTTGGCCTACCTGCAAGCAGAACATAAAAATGCCAAAATGAAAGAGAAGAATGGAAAGTTAAGTCTCGTATTCACCGGGGTGAATGATATCAGCGAGGTTAAATCATTTTTTGATCTTCTGCATGCTGCTATTTTTACCAAAAAATAATCGGTGTACGTAAAAGCAGTGCCAAACTATTTTTAGCCAATGCCGAAAAACGAAATAATCACGTAATAATTTCGAAGGGTCAGGTTAATAAAATTTGATCGATTACACCATTCACGGAGCACACTACATTGAGGTTAAGCTTAACTGTTTTTCCGTTACATAGTGTTACTTCAACCCGTTGCCCTTTATGCTTCTTGCAATCTATGTTTTGGAGTTCAGTTAACCATTGCGGAGTCCCATTGATGAGTGAGGTAAATGGTTGGCCTACAATAGTTTCTTTTGCAAGTGTGTTGCTTGTAAAAGTATTGCTCCGTATTATTTTATAGGTATTGTCCAATACAAAGCATATGTTTTCTCCTTCGAACAGTGCTCTTTCGTAAGCTTGATTTTTTCGTTCACTTAACTTATACGCCGATACATCCCTAAAAATTAGTTGAACAGACTGGTGATTGTTGAAGTTTACCTTAGATCCGGCAATTTCTACCCAATAATGATCGCCATGTACGGTTTTCATTTTGGTTAGGAATGGCTTTATGCTTTGGTCATTGGATATAGATGAATGAATAATATGGCTAAATTCCTCATAGAATTCTTCAGCTACAAAGTTTTTTATGGGCATCCCCATCACATCTTCAATATAATGTGTTTTAAAAATATCCAATCCTAACCGGTTGAGATAAGTGATTTTTTCCTTGCTTAAAACTACGATAGGCAATGGGGAGTTCGAGATAAATTCGCGATATCCTTGCTCTCTTTCTTTTTGCTCTAAATCCACCCTGTGCTTGTAAAATGCCAAATCGATGCTGATACCCAATTCTTTTTTATTGATTGGTTTTACCAGGTATCCATATGAATTAGAAACAATAGCCCGTTCAATAACCGGCGAAGAGGTGTCGCTGGATATATAAATAATGGGTACTTCCATTTCGCGTTTAAGCATTTCGGCGGTTTGTATACCATCTAATTCCCCATCCAGGTGTATGTCCATTAAAATAACATCGGGCTTTAGTTTCTTGCACTTCTCAATAGCTTCTCTTCCCAAACTGGCTTTGCCCACCAACTCATGACCCAAGTCGCGCAAAAACATGGTAAATATGGCGGTTATAAAACGGTCGTCCTCAACAATAAATATTTTTCTCATAATGTAATTTCCATTAAGCCTGTTTTTTGTAACAAGCTTTTTAGTATTTTTGCAGTTCTTACTTTAAAGGTGAATTGTTGTTGATAGCTGCAAAATCAATATTGATTTATTCGTTAGGGCACTTTTATCAAAATAAATATAACAATTTTAAATCAAACAGTGTGAATTTAGTTATTGATCAGGGAAATACTTTTACCAAAATAGGTGTTTTTGACAAGGGTAACCTGATATACTCTGATTTATGCGAATTATTTGATAAAAATATTGTCCACAACATACGGTCTAAGTATTTCATTGATAAACTAATCGTATCGTCTGTTCAAGTAGATTACGGAAGTGATGAGGCCTTACGCACACTGTTCGACTTAAACGAAAGTATGACGGTGCACCTATTAACCAGCGATAGTGAGTTGCCTGTTAAAATTAATTATAAAACCCCTAAAACATTAGGAAAAGACAGAATAGCGGCGATGGTTGGAGCCAATGAATTGCACCAAGGGTGTCCTAAATTGATCATAGACGCCGGAACAGCGATTACCATTGACTATATTGATGCCCAGGGAACGTTTTTAGGGGGTAATATATCGCCCGGATTACAAACACGGTTCAAGGCTTTACATCAAAATACAAAACAACTGCCTTTATTAAAACCCAATTCCAATACGCCGTTTTTGGGCTTATCATCCGACGAAGCCATGTGGTCAGGAGTTCAAAATGGCCTTATTTTTGAGATAGATAGCTATATAAATCATTTTAACAAGCTAAATATCAACACGAAAACCATTTTAACGGGTGGGGATGCATATTTTTTTGTCAAAAAATTAAAAAATACCATCTTTGTAAATTCAAATTTGGTGCAAAGCGGTTTAAATACAATATTAGAATATAATGCTAAAAATAAATAAATTAGTACTTGTAGTACTAGCATTTTTAACTATCACCCCCATCCTACATCTATCGGCGCAACAGAGAACTTACTCTCCGCTTTCGCGTTTTGGTTTAGGAGAGTCGCAAAATATAGCTTATGGGTCTAATGGAGGTATGGCAACAACGGGTATAGGAATCCGTTCTTCTTACGGAATAAACGCTTTGAACATTGCTTCGCTCACCGCTTTAGATTCCCTCTCTTTTTATTTCGACGGTGGCGTAAGTTACTTTTGGCAGTCACAGGAAACCGGTAGCGGTAATATCGACAACAGCGACATGCTTTTTGATTATATTGCGGTTGCTTTTTCTGTATCGCCAAACGTCAGCTACACGGTGGGCTTTAAACCGGTATCGGGTACGGGGTATAAGTTTTTAACCACAAAATCGCTAGCCGACGGATCCAAAGCCTTCTCCGAAATATCCGGAAATGGGAATCTGACAGAAGCTTATTTTGGTGTGGCTGTGCAGCCTATCGATAATTTTTCGGTGGGGGCTAACCTTTCCTACCTTTTTGGTAACTTACGAAATATATCAAGAGCGAATTATGGCGGCTCTACCAATGCGCTCAACCACGGAGTTTATAATGAAGTAAGATTATCAACCATGCTTTACGATTTTGGTGCGCAATACACATATAAGCTGGATGATGTTAAATCTGTAACCTTAGGATTAACATATCGGCCTAAGATTGGTTTATCCGGGAGTGAAACAGATTTATTAGCACGCGGTGTACAATTTGGTGACGATAACAATCTTTTTGATCCAACTCGTGCTATAGATACTTTACGTAGCAGCAATAGGGATTTCAACAATAATGAAATAGAATACGCCTCTTCGATAGGTGTTGGCCTTTCTTATAAAGTGGAGGATAAATTACAACTTGGGCTTGATTATAAAACCGATCGGTGGGGCGATGCCGCGCATTTTAATCCTTCGTTTGAATACACAAATACCCAAAACTATTCTATTGGTGCCGAATTTATTCCCAACGACAGATCGGCCAGTAGCTACCTGAACCGTGTGCGTTATAGAGCCGGAGCCTATTATCACACGAATAATATTGCAGGGTATTTGGATTCTAAAAATGAGTGGACAAAAAGCGATCTGTATAATTATGGCATAACTTTTGGATTGGGATTACCATTGAAACGATCAAAAACGTCCATTAATCTATCTGTTGAGGTGGGAAAACGAAATGCCGACGGACATAGCAATGACAAGCAATCATACGGAAAATTAAAAGCTAGTTTTAGTTTACACGAGTTCTGGTTTCGCAAAAGACAATTCGATTAACAATTATTTTAAATACAAAACCATGTCGAAAATTTTAATAAATATCATTATCGCGGGGATGATTACCCTCCTAGGGGTTCCGGCAATTGCACAAAAAGGTGTTGAAGATGGCTCCAGGTATGGCCACGGGGAAGATAGTATCCGTTGTCTTAAAAACTTATCGCTATTTACTGAGTATGTAAAGCAAAAGAGTTTTGCAGATGCAATACCGTCGTGGGAAATTGTTTATAACGAATGCCCATTGTCAAGTTCGCGTATTTATACCGATGGTATTAAAATTATGGATTGGCGAATAAAAAATGAAAAGGACAAAGCAAAAAAAGATGAGCTTTTTGAAAAGCTAATGGGCATATACGACCAACGCATAAAGTATATGGGTAACCATCGTAGGTACAACGAGGGTTATATCCTGGGACGCAAGGCCACCAAAATGCTCTCATACAAAGGCGACGATCCGGTGTTTAGAAAAAAAGCACAGGAGCTATACGAAAAGTCAATAGCAGCGCAAGGTGTAAAAAGCGAAGTGTTTGTGCTGGCTACTTTTATGAGTAATACGGTGGATATGTACCGGAAAAACGAAGCCGATGCGGAAGTTGTAGTAAAAAACTTTGTGAAGGTTAGTGATTTGCTGACAGACATAATAAAAGCCGAGAAAAAAGAATCGAATAAAGAAAGAACTAAAGGCGTTAAGGATACCGTGGAAAAGCTGTTTGCTAGCAGCGGTGCAGCGGATTGTCAAACCATTGAAAAAATATTTAGCCCCAATCTGGTCGAAAATAAAACCAACCTGGATTGGCTAAAAATGGTAAATAAGTTGCTGGCACGTGCCAATTGCGAAGATGCACAACTACTTTACGATGTATCTGAAAACTTACATGTTATTGAGCCGTCTTCATCATCGGCCTATGGTTTGGCTCGTATGTACTTGAAAACACAGGATTTGGAAAAAGCGGTAGAATATTACAATCAGGCTATCAACTTAGAGGAAGAGGATGAGCAGAAAGGTACGTTCTACTATCAATTGGGCTTGATTAAGTTTAACCAGGGTAGATTGGCCGAGGCCAGGTCTAATGCACAAAAAGCCATTAACCTACGACCCAGTTGGGGCGATCCGTACATTCTTATCGGTAATTTATATGCCACTTCGGCTAAAAACTTTGGATCTAACGAATTTGAACATAAAACTGCCTATTGGGTGGCGGTTGATATGTTTAAAAAAGCCAAAAGTATTGATCCCGAAAAAACGGAAAAAGCCAATGAGCTGATTAATATATACACGCAGCATTTCCCGGGTATGGAAGAAATTTTCTTTCAGGGTTTTAAAGAGGGCGATACGTATTCCGTTGGCGGATGGATAGGTGCCAGTACCAAGGTGAGGGCAAAAAAATAATGGCTGACTTTTTACGATAATGGAATCGGATTATAATAAAAAGCATATTAATAAAATCAACAAAACTGCAAGGGCACTGCTGCTTGCAGTTTTGTTTTTTAATCTGGCTTGTACTTCCAACAAGCCGGAAGAGATAAAGGCCATAGAAGCCGACCAGAACACCCCTTCGCTTGAATTAGTAGATTTTGAAACTTTTATTTCAGACTCCGGCATGGTAAAATACCATGTTACTACCCCCCTGCTTTTAAACTACGATAAAGCCGAAGAGCCGTACAAGGAATATCCGCAGGGAGGTCACATTATGACGTACGACTCTGTTGGCTCAATCCAGGCGCAGATAAAATGTAAGTACGCTATATTTTACGATAAGCAACAACTGTGGGATTTAAGAAACAATGTGGAAGCCGTTAATGAAGATGGTGTGGTATTTAATACCGAACAGCTATTCTGGAACCAGAGCGAAAAGAAAATTTATACGGAGAAGTTTATAAAAATTACCACTACCGACGAAATAATTACCGGATATGGATTTACTGCCAAAGAAAACCTGACGGAATATCGCTTAAATAAAATGAGCGGTACAATTGCACTTGACGAGAAGCAACAAACGCCGGAATAATATCCCCAATAAGATAAACTTATAATCCAATTGTTTTTTTTGAGTCGGCATAATTAGTAATTTAGCCCTATAACGTAATTGAATCAATAAAATAAATGGACCACGCTACCATTATTATCCTTGCCCTTTTGTTTTCGGCATTTTTTTCGGGTTGTGAGATGGCTTTTATATCCTCAAACAAACTATTGATTGAGCTGAATAAAAAAAAGTTTCCACCGTTGAGTAGGATAATCGATATTTTTGTACGCAACCCGGGTCTTTTTATATCCGCACTGCTTGTGGGAAACAACGTGGCGCTGGTAGTATATGGTTTGCAAACAGCCAAAATGCTGGAGCCAATGATACAGGTATATATTGATGCGCCCATTGGTGTATTATTTATTCAAACACTACTCTCCACCCTGCTAATATTAGTTACCGCAGAATTTTTACCTAAAGTGTTGTTTCGCATCAATCCAATTTTTGTACTGAATGTGGCCGCAGTACCTTTATTGTTTTTTCATGTGCTTTTTTATCCTGTTTCAAAACTCATGCTGTTATTGAGCGAAGGGCTTATGAAAAATTTATTGAAGATAAGAGGTGAGATTACATCGAATAACATGGTGCTGGGACGTATTGATTTGGATCATCTTATATCCGAACACCACCAAAAGCTGGAGAATAACGATGAAATGGCCAAGGAAGTGAAGCTGCTTAAAAATGTACTCGATTTCTCGAAGGTGAAAATAAGGGAATGTATTATCCCCCGTACGGATATTTCGGCAATTGAGCTTAGTGAAGGCCTGGAAATACTTACACAACGTTTTATTGAAACCGGTTTTTCAAAGATATTGGTTTATAAAAATACCATCGACAATATTATTGGCTATGTGCACGTTTCGGAGCTTTTTAAAAAACCCAAACAGCTTAAAAATGCCATTAGTAAACTGTCTATTGTACCCGAAACCATGACAGCCAACAGATTATTAGAAACTTTTACACAGGAACACCGCAGCATCGCGCTTGTGGTGGACGAGTTTGGGGGTACAGCCGGTATTGTTACCATGGAAGATATACTGGAAGAAATATTTGGTGAGATAGACGACGAACATGATGTATCCGACTTGATAGATAAACAACTATCGGATAATGAGTATGTTTTTTCGGGTAGGGTAGAAATAGATTTTATCAATGAAAAATATGGGCTCAACTTGCCCAACTCCGAAAATTTTGAAACAATTGCCGGATTTATACTTCATCACAATGAATCTATTCCAAAAAATGGTGAAGAAATAATTATCGACGACTTTAAAATGAAGATTCAGGTGGCCTCGGATAATCGTATTGACCTGATTAATGTCACCGACATGCGTAATTCCTGATAAAACCTATTTTTTTAACCCTTATGGATGCTTTAAAACAAATGCTGTCCAAACTGTTATGTGCTTGATGTATAGCAGTTTGTAATTATCGCTGTGCGCAAAGAATACGGTTGTAAGGTTTTTTTTGCGTTTTTGTTCATTCAGCACCTATCCGCCGGCGGTGTTATCCAATTTTTTGTATATTCGTAACCTAATTTTTGAGACTTTAAAATTAACAATAAACAGAATGGCAACATTAGAGAGAATTAGAAAAAAAGGTGGTGTATTGGTCGCTTTTATGGTAGGGTTCGCCTTACTTGCATTTATACTAACCGATTTTTTTAGCGGTCAGGGCGGTGCACAACCCGGCAGCATAGAAGTAGGCGAAGTAAACGGTACGGCTATTTCATACAGTGCTTATCAAAATGAGGTTACGCAAGCCGAAGATTTTAGGAAACTGAGCTCCGGACAAAGTACTATTGACGAGAATCTACAGTTTCAAATACGGCAATCGGTTTGGGATCAAATGGTGATGGATATTGTAATGGGCGAAAAATATGAAAAGACCGGAATTGCAGTAACCACCGACGAAATTATTGAAATGGTAACCGGCAGTAACCCGCACCCGGGTGTACGCCAAATGTTTACTGATCCACAAACAGGGGCATTTGACCAGTCGGCAGTAGTTAATTTTTTACGCAACCGTAAAAGAGATCCGAATGCTAACTTTTACTGGGAGTTTTTACAAAAAAACCTTGTAAACGAAAGGCTAAACAGCAAGTATATCAACTTATTTCAAAAAGGGTTTTTCGTTACCCAAAGCCAGGCCAATGCCGAAGCTAATGCTAAATTACGTAGCGTAGACTTTGACTTTGTTGCCGTAAACTACAACTCGATACCCGATAGCGTTGTTGAGGTGTCGAAAGGCGAAATAAGTGCCTATTATAGCAAACATAAAGACAACTTTAAACAAGCCGCAGAGCGAAGCATCCAGTACGTGTCCTTTTTAGTAGAGCCCTCAGAAGAGGATAAAGAAATGGCTGAAAAATGGATTGAGGATATTAAACCGGAATTCTCAAACCCGGATACCGATGCAGCGCAATTTGTGACGATGAACTCTGATATACCTTATCAGGATAGTAACTTAAAAGCGGAGGACGTAAGAATTGTATTGCAGGATTTTATTAAAAATGCCCAACAAGGTGATGTATACGGTCCCTACCTGGAAGACAATACCTACAAATTAAGTCGTTTAGTTAGCGTTAAGCAGATGCCCGATTCGGTTAAAGCACGACATATACTTATTCAGGAACAAGATCCGGCTCGTGCAAATACAGTGGCCGATAGTTTGATGAACCTTATTAATAAGGGTGCCGATTTTGCTGACTTAGCACGTAAAAACTCCAAAGATACTGGTTCGGCGATTAACGGCGGAGACCTAAATTGGTTTAAGGAAGGCACTATGGTAAAACCTTTTAATGATGCCTGCTTTAACGCAAAAAAAGGTGATGTTGTTAAGGTGCAAACGCAGTTTGGTGTTCATATTATTCACCTACAGGATGTAGGCAAACGAGTAACTAAATACAACATAGCCACCTTAGGCCGGGAAATAAAATATAGTTCAAAAACATATCAACAAGTTTATTCGCAAGCTAATAAATTTGCAGCCACTAATAATACGGCAGATAAATTTAAAGAGGGTATTAAAGAGCAGAATCTAACACCCAGATTTGCTACCCTGCGTGCCACGGATAGGGCTGTACCGGGACTGGAAGGCTCCAGGAGGTTGGTACAGTGGTCATTTGAAGCCAAAGTTAACGATATGTCGCCCACCATATATGAGTTTGGGAATCAGTTTGTGATTGCTGTGGTAACTGAAGTGGTTGAAGAAGGGTATCAGGATGTTAACGATCCGGTGGTGCATAATACCATAAAGAGTATTTTGGCCAAGGATAAAAAAGCCGAGATCATCAAAAAAAGGTTTAACGATAATAAGGCATCAAGCCAAAGCCTCACTTCACTGGCACAAAAAATGGAAAGCCAGGTGCAATCGGCTACTGATATCAACTTCGCTTCGTTTCAGGTGCCCGGGGTTGGTATGGAGCCCGCACTAATTGCATTGGCTTCGTTAAGCGATGTGGGTGAGATGTCGGTTCCGGTAAAAGGAGATCAAGGGGTTTATGTGGTAAAAGTAACATCGGAGCAAGTTGCAGAAAATACCGATGTAGAAAGCACCCGTGAGCAACTCAGGAGTGTAAATACTAACAAAGCCTATCGCTTAGCACCTGTAATCAAGGAAAAAGCCGAAGTAACAGACGATAGATTAAAGTATTTTTAAGGAAATACGAACTATTAAAAAATATAAAAGGCCATCGATTTACGATGGCCTTTTTTGATATCGTATGGCAAACATCCATTTTAATATTACCTGATCAAATAAAAATACGCATAGTACGATGAGTAAACCGTATAGGGGAAATATGTATTCAAGGCTTAAATAGGAGAGCAAGTGGTTTTCGGTTAAATACAGAATCAGAACCAAACAGGCGGCAACACCAATAATAATGGCCATCTTTAACATCCACTCTTCCCACAGGCGACGTTTGGTTGTTTGCAGCTCAAAGTTCCGGGTGAGCCGATCAACAAAGTTGTGGGGCATGTGGGGAGGATCAAATTTTTGGAACCCTTCATTGATTAAGCGATCGAGTTTTTTATCTTCCATATCTGCATTCATCTTACTTGATTATTTATCTTCGTACAACATTTCGATGGCATCCTTACCGTATAGTTTTTCTATTTCGTTCCTAAACATCCCTCTCGCCCGGCTGAGATAACTCTTTATAGTACCTATTGGCATCCCGCTTATATCGTGTATCTCGGCCAGCGAAAATTCTTCGAGGTAAAAGAGGCTCAGCACGCTTTGGTAGTGCCCGGGTAAATTACTCAAAACCGACTTAACGACTTGTACCATGTCGCTTTGGTTCAAATTATCGCGTGTAAGATTATGCCGTGCGCGCTCATAATTTTGAGGTTCATCCGTAAAATTTATCTTAGCCCTGGATTTTTTCCTGACAAAGTCGATGGATGTTTTCCAGGCGATGGATGCTATCCAGGTCGATAACTTTGATTCGGCCCGGTAGTTCTTTATGTTTTTATACACTTTTATAAATACATCCTGGGCAATGTCTTCGGTATCGGTTTGGTTTTGAGAGGCAATTCTGTATGCGATACTGAATACCAAACGCTGATGTTTGGAAACCAAATAGCGATAGGCCGAAGGGTTACCCTGTTTAATCTGGTTTACTAATTCAATATCATTCATATATGCTGTTTGTCGAGTAATGCTAGTTAAAGGTTGCAAATAAAAAAAGATATTTAGGAAATATGTTGTAACCTTTTTTTGGATACTTACGACAAATGGACAAAGAATAATCCGAATGGTAATTCTTAATCATCTTTAAAAATAAAATATTATGCAAGAAGTATTTATGGTAGCCGTAGTTTTTTCAGGCTTTTTTTACATCATTAAAATGTTTACCGATTATCTGCTAAAACGAAGACTGATAAAAAACGGACACGTAGAAAAGGCAGAGATCTTAAGTTCTGTTTCATCCGCCGAGGTGGAACCGCAACGCATGAAGAGCCTTAAATGGGCCATGGTGGCATCCATGGCCGGATTGGGTTTGATAGTTTCCTTTTTTGTGGGCCGGGCCTATGGTATGGATCACTGGAACATAAACCAATCGTTGATAGGTTTTGGGATTGAGCTGATGTTTATCGGCTTGGGTTTTCTGTTTTATTTTTTGATAGCCAGCCGGCAGAAGTAAACGGCAAACAGGGGTCGGCATTCGGTATGCAGTGAACGGTAATTGGGAAAGTTGGGACTGACATTCATACAACGTCAGTCAAAAAAAAAAGAGGCTGTCTTATTTGAGACAGCCTCTTTTTTGTTAACTGACACCGGTAATTAATTTAATCTGTCCGGTTGGCCTCACATTGTCAGCAAGTGCTAACTCAAGTTCATTTTTGATTAAGAATTATTTAAATAGCAATCGCTTGCAATCCTTCATTAAATATTATCTGTTTAATATACTAACGATTGGATTCCATGTGCCGGAATATTAATCTCGGTTTCGAACTCATCCACAATCAAATTATAGGTGATGTCCTCGTCGGAACGGTTCATCACTACGGTTACCATTTTGCCGCTATTGTTTAAAAACGAGGTGCTTAACAAATGGCTGCGGCTGGTGGTGGTGCTCACCCTTTTAGCTCCTGGACGGATGAATTTTGAGAAATGGCCCATGTAATAATACGATGGTGTATAAATCAACTCATCGGTGCGGGTATCGGCATGGATGGGGGCGAAGCAAAAGTTGCCCACATGGTTAGGTCCGCCTGTTTGGTCGAGTAGTATGTTCCAATCGGTCCAGCCCACTGTACCACAGTTAAAATCGTTGATCATGGATATTCCATAACGTTCGCCATTGCTCCAACGCTGGTATTGCGTTTCGTCAAAGGCTTCGATGCATCCTTCGGTGAACAGGAGTTCCTTTTCGGGGAACGATTCTTTTACGTTTTTAAGGTTGTCCCACATCGATTCACCTCCGGCCCAGCGCTCATACCAGTGAAAGCCGATGCCCCAGGCATATTTGGCCGCTTCGGGATCGCCAAAGATGGTGTTGGCGCGATGGGTAATCAAGTCGCGGTTGTGATCCCACACCACGATTTTTTTATCGCCCAGCCCTTCTTTTTCGAGCGTAGGCCCCAGGTAATTCTTTAAAAAATCGCGTTCCTGCTCTGCGGTATAAACGCACGATTCCCATGTTTGCACCGCCATGGGCTCATTTTGTATGGTTAAGCCCCATATCGGAAATCCTTCGGCCTCATAAGCTTTGATAAACTTGGCATAATACGAGGCCCACGACTGGTAAAACTCCGGTAGCAATGAGCCACCGCGTAACATGTTATCACGTCCTTTCATAAAGGCAGGTGGACTCCATGGACTAACGTAAAATAACAATGGTTCGGTAGCTGCATCCATAGCTCGTTGTATCATGGGAATACGATATTGCCTGTCGTGGTCGATGGAAAAGCTTGTTAGTTCTTTGTCGCCTTCCTCGATATAGGTATAGCTGCCTGAGCTAAAATCGCAACTGTGGATGGTGGTGCGTAGCAGGGTATGGTCTATGCCGTCTTCGCCATAATAGGCGTTTATGAGTTCTTGCTGCTTTTCTTTGGAAAGCTTAGCGAAAACTTCGGCCGAGGCATCGGTAATAGCACCCCCGATACCAATAAAGGTTTGAAACTGCTTTGCGGGATTAACAAATACAGATACCTCTGCTTCTGTAGGCTGCGATGTGGAACCGAAACTTAAATCCTGCTTTAAGGTTAAACGGTCGCCACTTTGCTTATCGGTTGAATAAACGGTTATGGTTTTTCCCTCCGGAGAAAAGCTCGTTTCGTTTTTTTGCTTTTTTTCCGGCGCTTTAAAGCTACACCCAACAAAAAGGGCCGTTATAAGAGTTATTATAAATATATTCTTCATTTTTTTTATCCTTAATTTTGTTTCCATACAAAAGTGCCTACCGATTTTGAAGCCAATGTAACGGAGGTCATTTCGTCATTTAATTCAATATTAAACTGTTTTTTATCGTCGGTGTCGTTCAGCACAACTATTACAATATTACCATCTGGTGCTTCAAAGGCCACATTGGGTAGGCCGGAAGGCAAGTTGGATTCAACTCTAACCGATCCGGGACGCACAAATTTAGAAGCATGTGCTATAATGTAATACGCAGGATTACGAATTACTGCATCGCCATCGATAGTTAATGCCCCAAGGCATTGGTTACATCCGCCATCGGTATAGGGTTTCAGATCAGAATCAGCTGCCAGGTTCCATTCGAGTACTGTTTTGCACCAATTGCGAGAAGCTCCAACAATTAAGTTACGCGTATGCCATACCATATCCTCACCGAAATTTCCGGGTGCTCCCACCCACTGTTCTGTAAAATACAGGTTCTTGTCGGGGTGTGCCGCATGAACATCACTTAGGTTTCCGATATCGCCACCGTACAGATGAAATGCTGAACCATCGATATATTTATTCGCTTCGGCATCATCCAGGATACTTATTGGGTAATCTGTTCTGTCGGCATTGTGATCGTAAATAATTATCTTGGTATTGATGCCTTCAGACTCAAAAGTGGGGCCTAATGCCGACTTTACAAAGTTCGCCTGATCACCTGCAGACATATACATACTAGGGTTATTCCCCGGATGTAACGGTTCGTTTTGAACGGTAATGGCATCAATGATTATTCCTTCCTTGGCCATTTCCTGCACATATTTAACAAAATAATTGGCATAGGCCTGGTAATATTCCGGCTTAAGTTCTCCTCCTTTGGTTGCTCCGTTTGTTTTCATCCAGGTTGGTGCCGACCATGGCGATCCTAATATTTTAATATCAGGATTAATGGCCAGAATTTCCTTTAATACGGGGATTAAATAGGCTTTATCCGGTGCCAGTGAGAAATGCTGCATATCTACATCTGTTTCGCCTGCACCTAAATCGTTATATGAAAATGTATAGGCATCCAAATCAGAAGCCCCGATACTCACTCTCAGATAGCTTACGCCTATATGGTTTCCATAATGTGCAAATAACTCATTTAACAAGGCCTGTCTCTTAGAAGAACTCATGTTGTATAAATGCATGGCACTTCCCCCCGTTAAGGTAAACCCAAAACCATCCATGGTTTGATAGGTCATGTCGGTATTTACCGTAATGGTTGGGTTATTGTTTTCAGAAGCCTGGGTAAAAACTTTATCCTGCTTATTAAATTTAGCAATCCCATCGTAGGTAGAAAGGTACTGTGTTACATCCAACTCCTCCATTTTTACAGGAGGAGGAGCCGGGCTATCGCCAGGTTTGTCAGAACATTGAATGCCTAACAAAGCGACGATTGAAAATATGAAAGATAAAATTGACATTTTTTTAATGTTCATAGGTTTAAATTTTAATTATTGAGCTACAAACTCGTAATTCGCTGTTGAAAAATCAGGAGCAACGGTTAATTTAATAGTATACGTTGCACTTGATAGTATGTTTTGCAAATTAGAAGCGCCTGAATCGTTAGTGGCAGTTCCTACCAGCGCAGTTTTGTCATCGTTTGCCCCGGCCCCGAACTGGATATCCCATGGAGAGAAGAACTTAGATTCAAAGTCTGCTTGCAAATCAGCCGTTGCTGTAAATACATACGGATGCGAATAGGTCATTAGTGTTTCTGTTTTGGCGTCCCAGCCGCCTTCTGCATCATCATCCCAGTGGAACAGTTTCAGGTTATAATAATGCCATTTAAACTCACTGTTTTTTACATCTACTTCAAATCTGTATGCCTGATCCACAGCCGGAGAAAAAGAGTTGCTTCCTTCAACTATACTTAAAGTGTTACCTACCTTATCGCTATCGCCTTGTTCCATAGCGCCATCAATGCTGTAACTTGTTCCACTGCCATCTGATTTTGTGTTAATCAGGATATTGTCGGTAGTCTGTAAAGCCAAATAACTTGTTGTGGCAAACCTTCCGTCGCCCACCAAAGTCATATTGTAGGCATCTGTACCATTCACAATTACATACATTTGTTGCTCCGGCGCTTTTTCTAAATTCAAGGTGTACTTTTTCCCTGTTAGGCTTAGGGTTACCGAATAATAGCCGGCTTCGCTTTGCTGAAAATTATCAATTGAATAGCCTTGGGCGTTAGCGAAATCCTCCAAAACAACCTCATCGGGTGTTCCGTTGACTTGTTTCATAATACCCTGCCAATCATTGTTGGCCCGTATAATATATCCACCGGGTCTAATAAAGCTTAGGTCGGCTTGCCAAACGCCCATGCCTTTGTATGTAAGAGCCTCGTCGGCATCCCAGCCACCTTCGAGGGCGTCACCGATTAGTGCAAGGCGGTCAATTTTAAAGAATGAAATACTCATTGCTTCAAAATCTATATTGATTCGGTAAATACCTTCATTATCAACAGTGATAGGCTGTCCGTTGCGAACCAGGTTTCCTTCGGTATCAAGACCATAGGCAACCGCATTACTACTGCGTCCGTTATACACCATAAATCCTTCATTGGCTTTAAGTTGCGTATATGCTTCATATAAATTTAGCTTATCGCCTGCTGCATTCAGTAAGCGCTTCATCAGGATTGCTTTGTTTACATCATCCCCAATTTCAGTGGCTCGGCCCGATAGATATAAGTTATCATCATCGTACCTAACCATGGTTACCGAAGCTTGCTTGCTGCTTGTTTTAGAAAGGCAGGATGCGACAACAGACCATTGAAGCTCGATATCTTCACCAGGTTCAAATCCAGCCATATACAATGCTTCATTTAAGGCTAATGTAGATATGAAGGCACTTGTGCTTTTGCCCGCATCTTCAGCCTGTAACGATAAAATGGGGTGATTTGTGTCTGCAGCATTTAATGAATCGATAACTACAGTATAATATACACCATAACCTGCGGAAGAAACCGCCGGATTCCATTTAAACTCAATTTTGCTTAAGGGAGCCGATTCATCAAGAACCAACTTATTGCCATCGTTTAGTTGCACTAAGGTGGGTTCGCTCAATTCCCAGTTGCCTTCGGGCTGAAGGTTGCTTTCCTCTTCGCAGCTCCAGGCCAACAAAGTGACCATCAGGATAAATAATATATTTTTTATTTTCATCTCACTATAATTTTAATTTTCAAATGCATTCGATGAACTCACCAATATTGATCTCTCCTCCCGCCTTTGCGGGACAGGTAGTGTGTGAAGTATTCTCATGGCTTGTTTCATAACTTTTAATTTGATGGATTAGTTTCTAAAGCAGGATTTCTATCCAGTTCTTGCTGGGGAATGGGAAGCAGGATTTTAGCTTCAGTCATTCCATATGTTACAGGCTGATTGTCTCTTAAATCAATCTCTACCAGGTTATTCATGGTTTCAACCGCAAGGCCATAACGCACCAGGTCGTCCCAACGTTGGGCTTCCTGTGCCAATTCAAGGCGCCGTTCATTCAAAATGGCCAAACGCAATGCTTCTTTGCTACTTGTTTTATCTGCGGTTAACGGATCCAGGTTCACGCGGCTTCGGATGCGGTTTACCTCGGCTACCGCTAAATTAAGTTTGTTGGTTTCGTTCAGTGCCTCTGCTTTCAGCAGTACTATATCGCCATAGCGTAAAATATACTGGCGGTCGGTACTGGCCCAACCCATGGCATTTTTCCATTTGTAGGCAAAGGGTATGGTGCTGCCGGAAGCATTACCCCAATACTCATCTACCCAATTAACAGCTTCGAATAAGATGCTGGCATTCTTGCGCACCTCATCGCCCTCAGCATCAAAAGCGCTGACCAGGTTTTGCGACGGTGTAGCAAACTTACGCCATGTATCGCCCGAAATAGAAGGCGGTAAAAGCATCTGCGGCCCCCAGTTTCCTTCGTCGCCACCTAGGTATTGAATTTCGAGGATTGACTCTGCATTGTTATAATGGCTTCCGTCAAATAAATGGGCATAGTCAATGAGTTGGTAATTGGCATCGCTCGACTCTACCTTTGCGATATATTGCAGGGCTCTGGCATAATCAGGGGCAGGCTTTTGCGCGCATGCTTTAGCAGCCAGGGCGTTGGCAGCCCCTGCGGTTGCACGTGCCTTGTTAATGCTCGCTTCATTACCATAGGTGTCGGGAAGCAAACTTATCGCCATATCCAAATCAATCAATATCTGCTCAAAAACCTCTGTCGCGGACGAACGAGGTACATTAACCGCACTTGCCTCGGTGGAGGTAGTGGGCGCTAAAATAAGCGGTACACCACCCCACAAGTTAACCAGGTTATAATAATGATAGGCCCTTAAAAAGTAAGCTTCTCCTTTAATCTGGTCTCTTCGCTCATCCGTTAGCAAGGGATCATTAATACCAGCAACCTTATCCAATACAACGTTTGCCTTTAATATGGCATTGTATAAGTTCGACCAACTCTGGTATACTTTGGAGTTGGTTGCAGAGATATTCAGTAAATCTGCTTCAAATATTTCAGGATTGTCTCCTCCTGCATAATGATTATCAGACCTAATATCCTGGAAAATAATATTGTTCCATACGTAGGCATCCGATTGAAAAGATTCGTAAGTTCCTGCCAGGGCAGCCTCTATTTGGCTGTACGATTCGTAGGCGGTTGCTGTAGTTTCTTCCGAAATGGGTTTCAGATCAAGGAAATCGTCACATGACCAAAGCGAAACTGCGAGCAAACTACTTAATATATATGATTTTATTTTCATTTTTATTTTCTTTTAAAAAGTAACATTTAAACCAAAGATGATATTCCGTGTTTGTGGGTAGGTTCCATAATCAATACCTCGCATGGTATTAGAACCTCCAAATGCGTTCACCTCAGGGTCGAAGCCGGTATAATCGGTTAGGGTAAACAGGTTTTCGCCTGTTGCATAAACTTTAACTCTGTCGAGGTTTATTTTATTCAGGAACTTTTGAGGAATGTCATAGCTCAAAGTGATGGTTTTAACCCTTAGGTACGAAGCATCTTCGATAAATCGGGTAGATATTTTTGAGTTAACGGTACTTGCCCAGCTTGCCTTTGGGATGTCTGTTACATCACCGGGCTGTCTCCATCTGTTGTTAACGCTTAACAACTGGTTTTTAGGATCGCTCATTCCTTCTGAATCTATACGGGTAGCATTTAACATGTCGTTTCCATAACTTCCTTCCAGGAAAACAGTTAAGCCAAATCCCTTATAACTCGCTGTATTATTTACCCCATAGAAGAAATCAGGGTTGGCATCCCCAATAATTTTTCTGTCTTCCGGTGTTGGGTCAAAGGTGCTGTCTCCATTCCTGTCTACATAATAAGCATTTCCTGTAGCCGGGTCAACACCACCCCACACGTATCCGTATAAGGTTCCCAATGGCTGGCCTACTTCCAGTAATATGGCTTCACCGCGGCCTGCAATGTTACCCATAGGCAAGCTTTCAACAACCAGATTGGTTACTTCGTTTCGGTTAAATGAAATATTGAATGTAGAACTCCATCGGATGGCTCTGTCAATATTAACCGTGTTCAGGCTAAACTCCAAGCCTTTATTTTCGAGGTTGCCAATGTTTTGTAAGGCATTGTCGTATCCTGTACTGTGGGGGAGAGGTGCATCTAACAACAAATCTTTTGTTTTACGAAGGTAGGCATCTGCCGTAAATTGCACGCGACCATTGAAAACATTGAGGTCCAGTCCAATATTGGTTTGTTCCGACTCCTCCCATTTTAAGCTATTGTTATCAATTGCAGCGGGGTATGTTCCCGGCATAGTCTGTCCGCCAATAGGATAATTGGCGCCGGAGCCTGTTAAGCCATAATAGGCATAATTACGTATTTGGTCGTTACCCACAATACCCCAGCCAACGCGCATTTTTAAATCATTCAAAAAATCGAAGCCTGCCATAAATGATTCATGAGAAATACGCCATCCGGCCGAAAAGGATGGAAAATAACCCCAACGGTTATCCGGACCAAAAGCACTGGAGGCATCTGCCCTAAAGTTGGCTGTAAGTAAGTATTTATCCTCAAATGAATAATTCAGCCTGCTGATAAATGAGGTGTTTGTTTTCTCAGACTTGGTATTACCGGCCGATGTTATAATAGAACCTGCATTGGTGGTGGTAATGGCATTACTCGAGAAGTTTTCGGCAGTAATGTAGTTGTTCTCCCACAAATATTTTTGGGCAACACCACCTATCAAGGCTTCAAGCGAATGACTTTCCACTTTCTTATTATAGGATAGGGTGTTTTCTATCATCCAGTAACTGTTGCGGTTGGTATTGTTGTTTGCAATTCCACCCTTGGCACGGCCGTAACTGGTTAAATAAGGATCCAGAAAGCTATCATAAATGCCATTGCTGTAGTCAACGCCAAGGTTACTTTTAAAAGAAAAATCTTTTAAAAAATCAGCTTTTAAAAACATGCTTCCCAAGAAACGATCATTTTTATATTCTCGTTCAGAACCGTCGGTACTGGCAATTGGGTTTTCCCAATTCTGGAAAGGATTAGAAGTAAAGGTACCATCTGCATTATATATGCCAATAACGCTTGGGGTGTTAATTACGCCGGTTAACACGCCTCCCTGGTTAACGGCGTTATTGTCGTTTACATCCACATCGGAGTATTTGGTATACGCAATTCTGGTTCCCAGACTTAGCCATTTATTCACTTCATGATTCAGGTTAACTTTAAAATTGGCTCTGTCCATTTGAGCACTTCGCACGGCACCTTCTTGCTTTACCCAGCCTCCTGAAATGTAGTAGGTAGTTTCTTCACTTCCTCCCGATACAGAAAGCTGGTAGTTTTGCGATACCCCTCTTTTAAACACCTCATTTTGCCAATCGGTGTTTTGGTTGTATAATTCCCAATCGGTGGTCTGGCCCATCTCAGTCATCAGGTCACGGTACTGCTCACCATTTAAAACTTCCAGCGTATTCCATACTTCCGAAAAACCGCCATATACATCTAAGCTTACTTTTGATTTACCGCTCTTACCTTTTTTAGTTGTAATTAAAACCACCCCGTTAGCGCCCTGTGCACCGTAAATAGCTGCTGAAGAAGCATCCTTTAAAATAGTCATGGTTTCTACGTCGGCCGGGTTTAAAGAGCGTGTATCGCTGGTTGGTATTCCATCAATCACGTACAAGGGTTCACTTCCGGCTGTAACTGAGTTTGTTCCACGTACCCGCACGCTTAAGCCTTCCGATGGCTTACCTGATCCGGATACCACACGAACACCAGCGGCCCGCCCTTGAATTAATGACCCAAGTTGCGTATTAGGACGCGACTCCAACTCTTCGGAATTAACCATGGCTACAGAACCGGTAATGTCCTTTTTTTCCTGCGTTCCATATCCTACAACAATTACCTCGTCTAAACCGAGGATATCGTCGAATAATGTAACTTGTAAAAATGATTGGCCTTGAGGATTGACTTCCTCGGTTTGCATTCCTATAAAACTAAAAACGAGGACAGCGTCGGCAGGCATTTCGCCGCTAAGGTTAAAGTCCCCGTCTATTCCGCTTATGGTTCCTGTAGTAGTGCCCTTGATTATAATGGACACGCCGGGGATGGGCTCGCCACTCTTATCCGTCACTACTCCACTGATACTTGTTTGCTGGGCTGCCAGGTTAATGGAAAAAAACATTCCAATAACAGCGCACACGATAAATTTGTGATACGCCCCCAAAATTGATTTCTTCATAATAAAGTATTTATTTGTTAATGTATAGTGCTACTCATGTAAAAACAATGTGTGTTATTAACATTTGTAAAGAGAAGGGATAAACAAGGAAATACCTAAGGTGTGTAGCATAAAAGTAGATTGTATAAGAAGTGTAGAGTGCTTATGGTGCAGATGCAGAGAATGTTAGGATGTGGGGTGTGTTGTAAAAAAGTGGATGGATTAAAGGTGTGTAAAGTTAAAAATCGTAAAAAATCGTATTATTATTTAATAGAATTGAATGGTTTGCAGAGATGTTGATTATTATAAGGTAATATTAGCAATGACATAAATATTGACCAATTGCTAATTTTGAAAAGATTGTTCATAGTGTTTTATGAAAAATAGCGTTTCATATCAGCCCTGTTTTTTGCTTAGTATAAATACTGTAACAAATCCGCACAAAAGCAATTGAGCACATGATAGTATTAAATAGCTCGCTATTCGCGGTGTTTTCAAGTTGTTAAAGAACAAACAACTACGTTTCAAACTGACAACTTATTTCATTACAAACCCTAAAAGTAAATCCTACTTTGTTAGGGATGCACACCTTACTTTTTGGCCACATCAATGAGCATAACGCTGTTTTCGAAGTTATCGCGATCGGTACGGGCCTTGTTTTTAATTTTAACCCGATAGTTATAAATGGTATTAACCGAATAGCGAAGTAGTTTGGCGATTTTAGAACTATCGTTTATGCCCAGGCGAATAAGGGCGAAGATGCGAAGCTCTGTATTTAACCTTTCCTCATCTTTTAGTACGATTTGTTCTTCGGGTGTTAGCAGAGCATTTAGCTGCTCCACAAAATGGGGGAAAATGTGCAGAAAGGTATCATCAAAATTTTTATAAAATTCTTGCACCTCAGAATCAATCAGTTTTTTTGATTTTGTTAAGCGGAATAATTCCTCGAATTGGCGTGCTCCAATCTTTTTATTGACCACCTTGTTCATCTCGTCGAGTTTATCGATGTAGTTGGAACAGATGGTGAGGAAGTTGCCAATATAATGCTCTTTAACATGGTTGGCTTCGGCCAGGGCATCATTGGCCGCATTCAACTGATTGTTGGATTCATTTAAACTTTGATTCAGGGATTTTAATTTAGCATTTACTTTTTTTAGCTCGCCCTGGGCTTTCTTTAGTGAGCTTAATTGTCGGTGGATAAAGAATATGGCCATTAATAAAATGACCAGCAATACGCTTATTATCGTTAGTAGTTGCCGTAAGGTTTTTTGTTGACGGGTGGTTTTAATCTGGTAGGCATTACTGATGACGGGTAAAATCTCCGATATGACCATAAAACGCAGACGCGAATTATAAAATGAAGCATCGTCAAAGGAAAACATGATAAAACGATGCGCCCTAAATACATCTCCCTCATCGTTAAGTATTAAAGCCAGATCTGTTAGTGAGGCATTGTCCTTAACCGCTGCTTTAATATCGGATATAGCCGAGAGTATCAGGTATTTTTTCTTTAGTCTAATGTTGTTTTCGAGCTCAAAAAGTAAAGCCCGCTCAAATGTGATCAGGGAATATTCTATAGTCCCCATTTGAGCATTTGATAAGCGTCTGCTGTTTATCTTTTTACACTCAATCATATTGCGCTGGTCGCGGTATTGCTTTTCTAACATGCTCAGGTACTGGGGCGATTCCGGATTTAGTAAGGGCAACAGTGAGTCGATGTAATTATTGTGTATATCGGTGTATTTTTGTCTGTTTTGGTTGGAAGGTGTATAAAAGCTCAAGTCGTTATATACTTTAATAAAGGCATTGTAATAATCAATTAGCCCCTTATCGGCTAAAGTACTTTTATCGATACGTTCCAGTTTTTCCACAGCTTCAAAGTACCGTCCGGATGAGGCCAATACAAAAGCCATTTTTATATTGGATTGGTTTTGAAGCTTCGGATTGCCCAACTCCCGGGCTAGTTTTTGGTTTAGGTTAAGGTAATGTAATGTAGAGTCAAAGTTGTATTTTAGGTATTCTTCAATTAATTGGTTATGCACAAAAAACGTTTCCTCCGGACTCATT
Organism: Saccharicrinis carchari; assembly: GCF_900182605.1. Taxonomy (NCBI): domain Bacteria; kingdom Pseudomonadati; phylum Bacteroidota; class Bacteroidia; order Marinilabiliales; family Marinilabiliaceae; genus Saccharicrinis; species Saccharicrinis carchari. Next base: position 271,059 of record NZ_FXTB01000004.1, on the reverse strand, counting down.
TGTCTTTCGGCCAAGATATTTTTTAGGCTGGCGATACGGTTTATCTTTTTTTGTTCGTACACCGGTGCTTCCTCCATTGTTTTCTCCAATAAAACAACTAAGGAATCTACCTCGCTATGGGCAGATAATGTGGAAGCACCCAACAGAAATTTAAAAAGAATCAAAATTTTATTCATGGGCGATATATTCTATGCCGGCCAATGTTGCCTTTCCTGTTAAGTGATAAAAGGAATTTGAATTGTTACCGTGCAAAAGTAAAAAATAAAAAGCACTTAAAATAATCCGCTTAAAGTGCCTCTTTTGGCCTATGGCTTATCTTTACAAGTGGTGTGGCTGATTTTAATTATGGATTGTATGCTCTTCATCTATTTTCAGTTTTATTGCCTTTCATGTGTTTATTTTTTGATAGTTATGGTCACTAACTTGTCCCGCCATAGCGGGATAGCCTGCTCCGATTTTTCATAGGGTGAACTCGCCAAATTTAATCGTCCCCCTCCCGCCTTTACCGGACAGGTAGTGTGATAAAGGTTTCTCATAGCCTGCCCCGACCATTCGGGGGCTCGTTTTATATGTTTTTACGTATGCATCCTCTTTTATAAGGTTTTGGAAATTGGGTTTGTACCATGCGTGTTTTTAGTTGAAATTTAAAAATACCCGGAACATTTAATATATTGTATTTCTTTTAGCGTCTTAAATTAAAACAAAACATATTATGCATTTTAAAGAATTGATGAAGGCGAGATATTCGGTACGTAATTACCACGAAAACAAAGTAGATCACACCCTGATTAAGCAGGTGGCTAAGGCAGGATTGGTGGCGCCATCTGCTGCCAACAGGCAGCCTTTAAAATTTATTGCCGTTGACAAGGATATAATACTAAAGAAATTACACCCGGCCTATCCCCGGGATTGGTTTGCAAAAGCACCAAGCCTGATTATTATCTATGGCCACCAGGAGGCTTCCTGGAAACGTTCGTTCGACAATAAGTACCATTGCGACATTGATGCAGCCATTGCAACGGATCACATGACCTTAATGGCTACCGATTTAGGACTGGGCACCTGCTGGGTTTGTAACTTTGACCCGGAATTAGTGAAGGAGGCCCTTCCTTGCGATGATGGCTGGGAACCCATTGCCATACTAACTATAGGTTATCCCACAAACAACAACGCACCAGAAAAAAAACGCAAGAGTATCGATGATATGCTAAGCTTTAACGGCTGGTAGGTGTAAATCTCTTTTACGTTCTTGAAGGAAGTTGTACGTATTACAGAACAGGAAAAGGAGGGCAATATAAGCTTCACTGCATCAGCCTTCCTGTTTTTTTACCTTTTTACCGGCTGCGTTAACATCCATTTTTGAGGTGAAGGTTATAATATGTGGAATTTTATAGGCGGCCAGCCTGGTGCTGCAAAATTCCTTCACACTGTTTTCATCCAGTTCTGCGTTGGCATCGTTTTTTACCACTACGGCTTTAATGGCCTCGCCCAACACCTCGTCGTGAATCGATTTTATGGTACAATCCACAACGCCGGGGATAGAAACGATTACCTCTTCAATTTCTTTGGGGCTAACTCTTCGTCCGCCAACTTTTATGATTTCTTTTTTGCGTGCTGCATGGTATATAAAACCTTCCTCATCTAAAGTAGCCAGGTCGCCGGTGTAGAGCCAGCCATTCCTTAAAGCCTGTGCCGTTGCCTTCTCATCTTTATAATACCCCAGCATCACATTATCCCCCTTGGCAATTATTTCACCTATCTGGCCGGGTTTGATAGCATGCCCCAGGTCATCTACTACTTTTAACTGTACTCCAGGGATGCCTTTTCCTAATGATCCCAACTTATCGTCAAGTCGTTCCGCCGGAAGATAGGAAAGCCTGGCCGTGGCTTCCGTTTGTCCGTACATCACTATAAACTGAATGTCGGGTTTTGCCTTTCTGAATTCCTCGATAAATACGCTGTGCAATTTACCTCCGGCTTGGGTTACATAACGCAAGTGTGGAAATTGGGTTTTAACAAAGGTATCTGACTTGCGCATAAGTATTTGGAAATGACTAGGAACACCTGCAAAGCCTGTGCATTTGTACTTTTCAAAATCTTTATAAACCGAGCCTAGGAAAATAAAGTTGTTATTGAGTACAATCTTACCTTTAACTCTAAGATGCGTATGCAACAAGGATAAGCCATAACAGTAAAAAAATGGAAGTACTACCTCCATAATATCCGCTGAAGTAAGATTAAGGTAATCGACTATAGACGAGGTGTTTGCGATAATATTTCTATGCGATATCATAACCCCCTTAGGCATTGCGGTTGAACCCGAAGTGTAAATTATTTGCGCAAGGGTATCCGGATCCAACTCATCTGCCTCAATAGAATCAAAAGTGCTGCCATCTTTGCATATGCTTTGTATATCAGCTTCGCACCATACATCTTTAAAGGGTACTTCGATTCTTCGTTTCAACACTTCGGGAACAAACATGACTTCGCAACCGGTTTGTGCTTTAACAAATTGGAGCTGTTGTTTCTCGGTAGATGGGTTTAAGGGGACAACAACATTACCGGATTTCATGATAGCGAGATAACTGACAATGCAGAAATTATTGTTTGGCGATAGCAGTATAATCTTATTGCCACAGCCATATTTTTTCCTCAAAGCACCGGCCAACATGAACACCTGTTGTTTTAAATCGTAAAACGACAGGGTTTCCTTTTGGCCCAATACAAATAGTTCCTCTGTATCAATATCTTTCGGTAGTAAATAATTAACACAGTTCATACCGGCTGGGGTTATTTGGATTTAAAAAACACTTATTTATTATTGATGATATAATGATGCAGGGGGGCAGTTCTCAAATACGCTGTTGTTTTTTGCTTGCGTGCAAAATTATTAAAAATATTATTTACCTCCTCCGTTGTCATTTCCATTACAGGAGCTACTTCCACAGGTAAATACTCATTTTCCCAGGCATACCAGAGCAAGTCCATTTTTTCGAAGGGCATTTGATAAAAGAACTCCTCTTGTGTTTGTTCAGCCGAATAAGTATCTGTTGTGGGGGTACGTTGTATGATGCTATTTGGCACCCCAAGGTGTCTGGCAATTTGATATACCTGTGTTTTATATAAATTACCAATCGGCATCACGTCGGCGGCACCATCGCCATACTTAACAAAAAAGCCCTGTTGCACCTCGTGTTTGTTTGGTGTGCCCAATACAGCATAATTTAACGTTTCGGCATGATAGTACAGCATATTGGCACGGCAGCGTTGCTTAAAATTAGAGGCAGCCACAATTTGCAGATATTCTTGCAATGGCAAGCGCACCTGCTTTTCGGTACCATCTTTAAAAGTTACCGAAACAAAATGTACCGGAGGCATATTTTTGTTGACAAAATCTTTTGGGATGATTACTTTCATTTTATCTTCAGCCGGATTGTATTCGGGCACTACTTTTTTAACGGCTTCGTCGCGCCGGCGATAACAGCCAAAACCATCCAGCGCTCCGCTGATGTTTTCCACAATACTCTTAACACCAAACTTATTTGCCAGCTCCCGGGCAAGCTCCTCGCTTTCAGGACTCGAATCTGTTTCGGGCAGCATGATGCCCAATAGTTTATCCGCACCAAATGCCCGCACTGCAATGGCCAGGGTTACCGATGAGTCAATACCACCGCTAATTCCGATTACTCCGCCATAGCGGCGAAATCGTTTATATACATCTTTTTGCAACTGGATGCATATATTTTCTATTACTTCATCCAGCTTCTCGATATGAAGGATATTTTTTGAGAAAGGTTTGCGATATGTTGTCATTATAATAAAATTATTTGTTACAGGTTTCGTTCATCACCCTACCCTGGCTTATTTCATTTAAGGCTATGCCAGTATGGTTTTTAATATATAATTGATGTAGCACCTGGGTGGATAAGATAGCCATCAGTGCCATATTGTCAACTTCGTTGTTGCCCTGTCCATTTTTTAACTTATGCATCAACTTTTCTACAGCTGTAGAGTCGAAAACACCGCTTTCGTTTAAATTATGGGCCGACAGATAGTTATCGACAAATCCGGATTTATCGCTTAGTAAGGCCTGTGCAACAGGGGCTCGGTAGGCTTGCTTGGGTCTTTTAAGTACCGAGGAGGGAATGATATCTTTAACTACCTGTTTAAGTAAATATTTTTCGTCGAGACCTGATATTTTCAGCTCGTCGGGCAGGGTAGAGCAAAACTCAACGAGGCGGTGATCAAGGAAAGGGTACCTCCCTTCCACAGAGTTTGCCATAGCCACCCGGTCGCCTTGCGACGACAGTAAATACCCCGACATAAATATATTGGACTCGATGAACTGTGCCTTTGCCAAGGGGCTATATTGAGCCAATGTAGACGCAATGCTGTTTGCATACCCGCCAATTAGGTCATTGTTTCCGGCTTGTTCTTTAAATTGATGCGATAGGAGTTTTCCTATCCTGCCTGTATTGTTCCATCGCAGCAGGTGCGAATACACCGGCGAGTTGGTTTCGGACAGTTTGTACGCAAAAAAAAGTTTTAGCATACCAATGCTACCATTTTTTATCTGGGGGAGGTAAGGGTAGAGTTTTTTAAGTAAAAGTGGACGTAACTTCGACTCCGGGTATTTGGCCCAAAAATGGCGGATGATGGCCTCTTTAAAAATATTATAGCCACCCAGCATTTCATCTGCTCCCTCGCCGGTTATCACCACTTTTATGCCATGGCGCCTTACCAATTCCGATAGCTTAAACATGGGGAAAGGTGCCGTCCTGAGCACCGGTATCTCGGTATGCCATATCACCTTTTCAAATAGCGATGCCACATCGCTATTTTTAAACGATATGGAATGATGCTGTGTATTGAAAAAATGGGCTACCTCTGTCTGAAAATCAGACTCATCAAAGTCTTTTTGTTCGAAACCAATGGAAAAGGTATTTAATTTATCCGGAAACATTTGCTTAATAAAAGCAGTAGTACTGGTGCTATCCAATCCCCCGCTCAGATAAGCAGCCACGGGCACATCTGCCCTCATCCGCAAAGCAATGGCGTCGCGGAACAAGGCATTAAATTTATCTTTGGCATCGCCCAGTGATATTTTTTCGGTGTTTTTATTAAAAGTCATTGCCCAATAGGGTGTAACTTTAAGTTTATCGTTTGTAAGCAGTGCGTAGCAACCCGGTGGCACTTCATAAATTTTTTCAAAGGCCGTATAAGGAGATAATGTTGTCCAGAAGGTGAACACTTGAGATAATCCGGTGGCGTTTATACTCCGCGAGGTATCGGGGTATTCGAACAGGGCTTTTATTTCGGAAGCAAAAACAAAGCCCGATGTTGTATTAGTGAAAAACAAAGGACGAATACCAACACGGTCGCGAGCCAAAAAGAGTTCTTGTTTATGGGTGTCCCATATGGCAATGGCAAACTGGCCGTTCATCCGGCTCAAACAATCTGCACCAAACTCCTGGTACATGTGTAGTACCACTTCCGTGTCGCAATGGCTTGTAAAGCGATGCCCTTTTTGGCAAAGCATCTTCCTTAATTCGGGATGGTTGTATACTTCGCCGTTATAGCTTATCCAGTACCTTCCATCGGGTGTAGCCATGGGCTGTTGTCCGCTCATAAGATCCACAATGCTAAGTCGGACACTACCCAGGCATGCATTTTCTGACACGTACAATCCACACTCATCCGGTCCACGGTGACCAATACGAGCAAGCATAGCATTTAAAACATACTTTCGGGAGTCAACTTTTTGTGTATTTATAAATCCTGCTATCCCACACATATTGTAAAGTGTTGGCCAATAGTACCTTACTATCAGTTGTTATGCATTGCCAATTCCGACTTGCTTTGGGTAGGGGGCGTTTTATCTAGGCAACTTTTTTTTTTTCAATAAACGCGACAATTCGTTCTACGCTTCCAAAATTTTCTTCCTGTAGATCGGTATCTTGTGTTTCTACATTGAATTCGCTCTCCAAAAAACTGATTAATCCCAACAATCCCATAGAGTCAAAAATTCCCTCATCAAAAATCAATGTTTCATCTTTGATAATGGATGGGTCGCTAAAGGTTGTTTCGGCTATAAATTTCCTTATTTCTTCTCGCATAACATTAAAGTTTATGACCTATTATTTACATTACCATATATTCTATAAAAATAGGCTATTTCGGAGTAAATAAAAAAATACTTTGTCGAATATGATTATTTTGTAGATTAACAATGCAAACTTGCTTTTATACGTAAAATAGAGGATTTAAATGTTGTTTAAAAATAAAACACCCCTCTTTTATTATAGTAAATAAAGGAGGGGTGGGGTGCGTTTACAATACTGATTTACTGCTGACTAATTGTTGCCTAATATCATGGGTAAGCCATCTTTGCCGGACCCTATCACTACTACTTTGGCGTTGGGCGATTCCGCCAGTTTCAGGGTTGCGTCGATACCTTTTTGCTTGAGTATATTATCCGTTAAACTGGCACTGATAATGCGGTTATAGTTCGCTATACCATCAGCTTCGATAGCTCTGCGTTCAGCTTCGCTTCGTTCCTTATCTAATTTAAATTGATAGGCTAAAGCTTCCTGCTCTTGTTTTAGCTTGCTTTCGATGGCTTCTTTTATCTGTGCCGGCAACTGAATAGATCGAATAAGCAAGGCCCTCATTTCAATATTGTTGGCTTCTAGTACAGCCGAAGTTTCCTGTTCAATCAAATCTTCAACTTCCTTACGTTTGCTGGCAAAAAGCTCTTCGGCGGTATATCTGCCTGTTACGCTTCGTACCACGCTTCGTACCTCAGGAATAACCAAAACTTGCTGGTAATTTCTACCAAATTTTTCGTGAAGCTGGCCAATCTTATCGTACATGGGGTTAAATCGGATGGTAATTTCCATGTTAATGGTCATACTGTTTTTGTCCAGCACGTCCATCGTTTCTTCTCGTGTTTGTTCCTTTACTTCGTAAACGATAACCTGATTCCATGGAGCAATAATGGTTAATCCGGCTTCTTTAATGTTATCTTTATCCAAGCCCATGGTGTAAGGCTTAAAAATTACGGCACGCTCACCGGGCTGAATGATATGGAACATGCGACTTCCGAAAATAATTAGTAACACAATTGCTCCTAATAATAAACCCAAAATAATAGGTGATAATTTGTTATTCATCGTATATTTTTTAAAATATTAATCTTCAAATCTACAAAATAATAATTGATTTCGTTGTTTAGATTATTTTTGTGCGGATAATAGTATTTTTGTCCCATGATGGATTTGTCAATTGAAACGTATTATAACAAGCATAGTGGTGTACCTATAATAGATGTAAGGTCGCCCGGAGAATATAACAAAGGACATATCCCGGGAGCCGTGAATATTCCTCTTTTTAGTAATGAGGAGCGGGCAGATGTGGGAACAGTGTACAAACAAAAGGGACAGGAAAAAGCCATTGAACTGGGCTACACCTATGTAAAACCCAAATTACAATGGTTTCTGGATAAATCGTTGAGATATGCACCATCAAAAAAAGTTGTAGTATACTGTTGGCGCGGCGGTATGAGGAGCCACGCCTTTGCGGAACATTTGGAAAATAATGGTTTTATCGATGTTAAAGTAATCCATAAAGGCTATAAAGCGTACCGGAATTTTGTACTGGCTGCCTTTACGTGGAAGGTGGATTTAAAAGTGATAGGGGGTTATACCGGTAGTGGTAAAACACATATTCTGCATAACTTAAAAGAATTGGGTTGTCAAATCATCGATCTGGAATGCCTGGCTTGTCATAAAGGCTCGGCCTTTGGATCAATTGGTGAAAAGCTACAGCCTACCGTTGAACAATTTGAGAATAACCTGTTCGACCAATGGCGGAAATTCGATTTTACCAAGCCGGTATATATCGAGGATGAGAGCCATAGTATCGGTGCGGTGAAAGTACCTATAAGCTTGTATAATACAATCAGAACATCAATGGTTTATTTTTTAGATGTTCCTAAACAAATAAGGGCGCATGCACTGGTAAAGGATTATGCTGCTATTGATGACGAACAGTTAAAGACAGGTATCCGCAAAATTACCAAACGTTTGGGGGGTGTTACTACCAACGAAGCCATAGAGGCACTCAATAGCAAGGATTATTATAAAGTAGCCATGCTTGCCCTTAATTACTACGACAAGGCCTATATGCGTGGTGTATCGAACCGCCAGAGCGATAAGATAATTTATATAGAATTGCATGATACAGACTGGCGCAATAATGCCTTGTTTATTAAAAACGAGATTGAAAGCACGGTAAGCTATTGAAATTGTTTTTTGTATTAAATAATCAATGAATTATTTATATCTCCTACAGTAACTAAGTTGAGCATCCGGAAGTTAAATCAACCGGCAGGCTGTGGGTTTTCAGTTGGATAAAAGCATTATTAAAAAATTTAACTTCAGCTATGTGTGGGCTAAACTACACTTTATTTGTGTTTTAGCAATTTATATATAGTTTAGACTTATAGTATAAAAAAAATGAATAACATAAAATTAACCCAGTATAGCCACGGAGCCGGCTGTGGTTGTAAAATATCGTCCAAAGTGCTGGATGCCATGTTGGTGAGCCACATTAAGCCTATTACAGATAATAATTTATTGGTAGGTAATGATAGTAGGGACGATGCAGCTGTTTACAATATGGGTGATGGTACAGGTATTATTAGTACTACCGATTTTTTTATGCCCATTGTAGATGATCCTTTTACTTTTGGTAAGATTGCTGCAGCTAATGCCATTAGTGATATATATGCCATGGGGGGTAAACCCTTAATGGCCATCGCTATATTGGGCTGGCCGGTGAATAAAATACCCACCGAAATAGCACAGCAGGTGCTGGATGGGGGTAGAGCCGCATGCCAGGATGCCGGTATATTGCTAGCTGGAGGTCATAGTATCGATAGCCCCGAACCAATATTCGGATTGGCCGTAACAGGCAAGGTGCAATTGAATAAGTTAAAGCAAAACAATACGGCAACGCAAGGATGCAAACTCTATTTGACCAAACCATTGGGTGTAGGCATACTGACTACCGCACAAAAAAAAGGACTTTTAAAGAAAGCGCATAAAAATGTGGCTCCCGATGCAATGAGTCAACTCAACAACATTGGTTGGCATCTGGCAAATGTTGGCGGTGTAAAAGCTATGACAGACGTAACGGGCTTTGGATTACTGGGACACCTGCGCGAAATGTGCGAGGGGAGCAAGCTAACCGCCCACATCAATTATAACGAAGTACCACGTTTTGATATGTTGGATGAGTACCTTACTCAAAATTGTGTGCCGGGTGGGACGCATAGAAACTGGGACAGCTTTGGCGATAAAATTCAGATGCATAACCCGGACTTTATTAAGTTGCTGTGCGATCCGCAAACCAGTGGTGGACTTTTAGTGGCGGTAGAACCATCCCATGCAGCGCAGGTGGAAAGTTTGTTTAAAGAAAATAATATACCGGTTAAATCCTTTGGCGAGCTCAAAGAGCAGAGCGATAAATGGGTTGTGGTGAATGAATAAAATACAGTGCCGATTTATGACGAAAGACGCATAGTCAATCTACTGACCACGAGCCAACATTGGCTTGTCGCGATTACCATGGCGTCCAAATATTAAATTTAATCCCATTTTAACAGTGAGGTTTCTTGCATTAGGAAACATCGTTAGTTCATCCCCATCTATATTAACTGTTGCCAATTGTGTAGGAAGGTAGTCGGCAGCTACATACAGCTGTAAGGGACCCATTAGGATTGAAACAGCTGTTCCCAGCCCATTGCCTCCACCAGGGCGTAAGCTGTAATTTAAGTTTAGCGCAACAAAACTATAGGGTTGTATATTGGCCGAAAAATTAAAATCTTGTCGATAGTTGTTCTTTTGAAAAATGCTACGTGCCAGCACGCCCAAGGTTAAACTTGGTGTTACCTCGTATAAAGTACCCGCGTAGAGCTCAGGAGATAAGGAGGTGCTGAATTTATCGTGCGAAACTTTGTAATCAATAAGCGTTTTAAAATCTTCCTCTAAAATTTCCAATGCAGCATCCAAGTCGTCATCCGATGCATCTACATCCAAACCATCAAAAGAATATTCTCCGGAAAACGAAAGGGTGTTTAAATCATCTTTCCATTTGAGATAGCCCAAGTTTACCAATGCGGCGGAGAATGACCAGCGTTTATTTAACGCATATACAGCACCAAAGTCAAGCGCAATCCCGCTGTTGTTGAAAGAAGTTAGATAATTGCTTAAATCATCCGACGCTAGATTTTTAAAATCAACTGACTCAGGAAAGTCGTTGGCCGTAGCTGCTTCTATTATCTCCAAAGGTGCAGATGTGGAAATACTTCCGGCAACCGTCACCTCCCATGCCTGACGCGAGGTTTTAAGTTGAAAAGATTTGATATCTGTTGTAGCCCCCATCATGCCAAACAAAGGCTTTATTTTTATTCCCAGGGTCAATTTATCATTCCACTCGCGGCTGTAGCCCAAAGCAATCTCTTTATATGCATATCCTTTTATTTGTGTAGTGGAGAAATCAAAAACACTTCCACTTGGGAATCCTTTATCGGCAATTCTTAATATATCATAAGGGATTCCGGACTGTGCCACGGTTTTAACACTTAGGTTTAGGGTAAAATAATCTCTACCACTGCGAAACCCTAAACCCATTAAACCTATATCCGCGGCCTCCTGTAAGTTTACAGCTTGGCCTGCAGAACGTTTTAATTTTGAAAAATCATAGCGTTTGCTAAGTGGTGTTACCCACTCACTACCTGCATCTTGAAAAATACTTTTGAAAGCAATATCGCTCTTAAAATTTTGGTTAAGTGAGGGCAGGGCAAAAAAACCATTTGCTCTGCTTTGCATGGCAGGATTGATAAAAGAAGATTGGGGTATAGTTTCCATATAGTATAAGCCCATTGGGGCTTGTGCCCGGAGAGAAGTTAATACGAACAGGAATAATAAGGTTAATAAGGGGTATATTGTTTTTTGCATAGTATATTGACTGTTAGGAGGAGTGTAGGATGCGCATTAGTTTAAATTGGGTGTTTGTCCGGTAGCCTCTAATGAGATAGAGACCTTCATGCCTGCGTCATTAAAAATCTTAACAAATTTATTTTCATAATCATGGCTGGCGATTGTCGTTTCTAAAATGAGTAGCATGGCATTCTCATCAAAAAATTTCAGAAATTGTTGATTGTCCAACTCAACAAGCACATGGGTATGCGCTGCTTCTACAATTCTACCCTCAGCATTAAGTTCGCCAACCGATAGTACGGGTTCAAAATTAGATAATACATCCTCAATTTTATTGCCACTGGCATCCGCTATAAATAGCTTGGTATTTACAGCAAAAGGCAAAAGATTATAGAAATCCAGATACATGGATAAAGTTTGGATTAATTCCGCATTTTCTCTGTCTCCATCCATCAGCTCTTTAAAATCAAAATCGATGGTATCGGTACGGAAATATTCTTTTGCTTTTAGCCATAAAGGAGCTTCCACTTCAACCGTGGCATAAAGAGTGTCTACATCAGCAATAAAATTCTGTGCTTTGGTATCCCCGTTTGGGTTGGAGAGGCTAACAAAATCTAAAGTTATTTTTTCGGGAAATGGATTGATTACCTCCATTATGTTAGAATTATTCCGGTTTATTACAAGAGTATTGGTGGATGGGATAATTGGTGAGCCATCTGTAGCGGCAGCCACATCTATATTGACTTTTGAAAGGCCATTAAAAAGCAATACATCATTGGTTTCAATTCCATCTGTTGTTTTATTGAATCGAATATTACTGGCCTCCATGTTAAAAGGAACCCCCAATTGATTGTTGCTGTGTATATGGCAAGTTGCTTCTTTAAGCTCTATTTTGGCAGAGCCCAATACATCTTCCATATCTTCTATTTCCTGCGAAACGGATATTATATCCGACTGGTATTGTCCAAAATAACCATAAAGCTTTTCTGTTTTAACATCTGTTAATTGAAAACCAAGATCAATTGATCCGGCAGGCACTCCTGAAAAATTTAAATGCGCCTCCATTTGTAAGGTAATATAGCTCGATCCGGGTTCCTGCTTAAACACAATCTCTCTATTTTTTAATGAAAAAAGTCTGTTAAAGCTGTTGTTAAATCCATCCGGTTCACAGGTAGTTGTTATTAAAGGATTTGATTCGGGTATGGACACTACTACAGTACCTGTAATACCATGGGGTAGGGTTATAGTCAAATTTAAGTCTCCTGTATCAAAAAGACCTTTATCCAGCCGAACATCATTCTTTGAATTGAATTTTATCTTCTCTGTTGCAGAAATATTACCGGGTTGATTTAATGCGGGTGCAGGCGTAACTACTTCATTATTCAGCAAATAACTCCAGCTTTCATTCAAATTATCTATGCTTGCAAGATTATCCCGGGGGATGGATACTTCCTGGTTGAATCGAAGAAAAACCAACTTATTATCATCAACAAAAATTCGTTTATCATCTATTTTATTTATTCCGTCCGCAATGGTAAACGAGTAGTTTATAGCGGGTATTACTGTGGAATAAAGTCTATCATTTTCTGTATTAACAATAATGTCGTCGCCTTTACAACTTGTCAATATTACCAATGCAAGCAATAATCCCACTTTAAATAATCTCCAAATATGCATAACAATATGTTTTAAACTATAGGGTTGTGTCTTCTATTCAATCACTTTTATTTCAACTCTTCTATTGGCAGCACGGCCTTCAGCGGTATCGTTGGATACAATAGGCTTATCAAAGCCATAGCCTTTAAATAGCATCCGTGCCTCATCTATACCACGTTCACGCAAGTAATTCCAAACGGATTCAGCACGGTTACGTGATAGTCGTTTGTTTAAACCGGCAGAACCCATGTTATCTGAGTGTCCGGATACTTCAATTCGGATATCGCTGTTTTCATCGAGCAAACGGGCCAGTTTGTTAAGCTCAATAAACGACTGCGGTAACAAGGTGGCTTTCCCTGTATTAAAAAGAATGTTTTCAACTACTATTTTTGAGCCTGTCGACATCTTTTGTAACGATACATTGCGGATTAATAACGTAGAATCTGCGGGGAAGGCCAATGCCATATTGGTAAAGAAATAGCCCTCCGCATTTACCTCTACAACAAAAGGACCTTTATCCTGTAGGGTAGCGAAGTATTTCCCGCTTATCGAATCGGTGTGGGCAACCATCATGGCAATCTGCTCTCCCGGCTGGTAAAATGATAAAGAAGCCGGAATTACGCTATTGTCCTTAGCGTCGCGCACGACACCTGAAACCGTGTAAGAAATTTTACTGCGCTCTAAGTATATATCCTTTTTGAAAGTGTCGGTTTTGTTATCACGAAGCATTAAAGTATCCGTACAGCCATAATAGTTAATCGCATTCACTTGCATGGTCATGTTTAATTTGTCATCCAGTGTTACGGAATACGAGCCATCGGCACTGTTGGTGTATGCTCTTGCTACAATGCTATCTTTTTCTGATTGTACCAGCAGTATTTCGGCTTGTAGAGGAGCTCCATTGTGTTTGTTTTTAACTGTTCCAAACACAGTAAAAGGGCTGGCTAATCGTTGTAAATGAAAATCTTTACGTACTTGCTGCTTTCTGTTTACGGGCATGTCGATACTATCCACCTGATTCAAATATCCTTTGGCCTCAGCCTGAATCCAATAGTTACCCACATCCTCTAAATGGGCTGTATATTTACCAGATAAGGAATCATTACTTACGGATAGGATGGGTTGTTTCGTTTCGGCATTAAACACGGTTATTTTTCCCGACACTACTCCACCATTTTCTATATCAATAATATTTCCCCATAAATCAAAAGGAATCCGGATGTCCTTAACAACCTGGTATAGATCTAAACCTCCCTCTCCGCCTGCCCTGTCAGAAGCCATTAAGGCCACCAGGGAATCCCCTGTGGGGTAATAATATAGTTCATCAGCGGCTGTATTTATGGGATATCCCAGATTAATGGGTTCCGACCATGCCCCATCGGCCTGTCTTTGGGCTTTGTAGATATCAAAACCACCCATCCCCAGGTGGCCGTTGCTCGAAAAGTATAGGGTATTTCCATCGGGCGAAAAAGTAATGCTTTTTTCATCGAACGTTGTGTTTATCGCATTGCCTGCCGGTCGTGATTTTTTAATCCTACGTTTAGTTGTTTTAGGGGAGAAATAAATATCATACCCACCCGAATACCTGTTTTTATCAGATACAAAAGCTGCATCGCCCCTGGCCGTTGTGCACAGGTAGGTTTCGTGTACGGTTTTACGGTTTACAGCGCCTTTTATAATAGAGGATCTGACACCCTTTCCATGATCAACTTTAAGCGCGTAAAGTGAACCTGAGCGCTCGCCTCCTTTGTAATAAAATAGTTGATTGTGGGCATGGTCGGCACCTGCTACACTTGTGTTTTTCCTTTGTTTTATCCCTTGAAGTGGCTGTGAAACAGTTGTGCCGGCCACATCAAAAGTAGCGTATTTAATATTCTCTTTTGTTGTACTACGACAAACTGGTTTATTATTAACCTTTGGTGGCTGGCGAGAAGTATAGTACAAAATATTTGTATCATGTAAAATCACCGGCGAATATTCATCGTAGTAACCATTTACGCTTTTTCCTAAGTTAGTTACAAAATAAGGCAGTGAGTCTTTTACCGTTTTAGCACCAAATTGGCACTCGCGCTGCAGCTGTTTTAAACGTGCAGAAAACTTACGTTGTTTACATTTATTAAGTGACTGATTGTAGTTGTGGAACGCCTCGCCGGCATTTTTATATTGATGATTCAGTTGATAGGCCTCGCCTAAGCGTAGATAATAATCTCTACTTATTGATGAATGGGATTTTAAAAGATAAAAAATGGCCGCGTACGAATTATTCTCCATCAAAGCACTCACCCCCAGGCGATAGTTAAGCGCATTTATGGAATCTACTTCATCGTAAAGTTTCAGATACAACTTAAACGCCTTGTCGTATATCTTTTTGTTATAAAGTTTATTGGCATCTGTCAGGATAGGTAACAATTCCTTGCTCTTTGTTTTGCTAAACATGGAAAATGTTATTTTATCTATGCCGGGCTTATCTTGTGCTTGAATTAGGGTGCTATACAGTAACAAGGTAAAAAGATAAAGAAAGGCATTCTTCATAAATAGTAAAGATTTATTTCAATTTGGCGTTAAGTGAAGTAGCTAGTACGCACATATAAAAAAAATGTTTCCTTAATATTTAATCTGGTCGAGTTTTTTTTGAAGCCTTAGTTTTCAAAACAGGCACAGGTTTCCCATTATGCGAAAGCTGTTTTAGGATTATATTTGTATGCAACAATAGGCAATACAGCAACGTTTTACGTTCTTTTGCTATAAGAGTGTAAGGTCGCTCAAAAGATAGAATCCTACTCAGCCAGGCCGGTTGATTTATAGCGATGATTTACGCTTTTTTCTGATATGCATACCAATACAGCGTACCCACAAAAAAGGCTCCTCCCACAATATTACCCAGAGTTGCAGGGATAAGGTTATGGCTTACAAAGCTGACCCAGGTAAGGTTGGCGCCTTCGTAAATAGCAAGTGGGATAAAAAACATGTTGGCGATGGAGTGTTCAAAACCCATGACTACAAAAGCCATCACAGGCCACCAGATGGCTAATATCTTTCCGCTGGTGTGCTGTGCCGACATGCCCATCCATAAGGCCAGGCACACTAACCAATTGGCTCCTATGCCTTTTAAAAAAGTTTTATAAAACGGATTGGATGTTTTACTTATGGCAATATTATGTACCATTTCCTGCCAGGGTTGCTGGGCCACCACATCTGTTAGGTGGGTAAGAAAATAGGCCACAAAGATGGAGCCTGCAAAGTTGCCCAGGTAAACTAAGCCCCAGTTACGCAGTGGTGCCCGCCAGGTTTGCTTTTTGCTAAGTACATTGGGCATAAAATAGGCGTTGTTACCGGTGAAGAGCTCGGCACCGGCCATCACCACTATCATTAATCCAACGGGGAAGGCAGCCCCAAATAAAAATTTGGCAATTCCCGGATTTTC
Organism: Saccharicrinis carchari; assembly: GCF_900182605.1. NCBI lineage: Bacteria > Pseudomonadati > Bacteroidota > Bacteroidia > Marinilabiliales > Marinilabiliaceae > Saccharicrinis > Saccharicrinis carchari. Next base: position 254,976 of record NZ_FXTB01000004.1, on the reverse strand, counting down.
GGCGGCAAGTCCGGGTACACCGCCACCAATAAGTATGGATAGCAAGCCCCCAAAGGATATGTAGGCACCTGCCAAAAAGCTGAGCGTCAATATCTTTCTTGTAGAATAGCTGTGTTTTGCAATAGCTGCTTCGCCTGCAATTTTAATTATTTCGGGGGGATTGTATAGGCTCATTGGTGATAGTTGAAAGTTATAAAATAAATGCCGGATGCCACTTGGGGTTGTTCCTGGCGTGGCATAATTAACATTTTGAGTGTTGTAAATGATAATTTGTTGCCCTCCGAAGGGTCTAGTTTATTTTTACTTCTTTAAAATAGGGTTCAAGGATGTTTCTGGCAGTTTCAAGCTGTTCGGGAGTATTATCGGGCACCTCTTTTAGTTGGTAGGTTTCGCCCAGTGATTCCCATTTGTGTATGCCGAGATGATGGTAGGGCTGTATCTCCAGCTTCTCGATGCACTGATAATCTTTAAAACGTTCGCCGAATTTTTTAAGTTCCTCGGGATCGTCGGTATAGCCCGGAATAAGGACATAGCGCAGCCAGGCTGCTTTAGCACTTTTTTCGCGATGTTGTATAAGCTTCTCGGCCAAATCAAAACCCTGCGCTCCGGTAATTTTCCGATAGCCCTGTTCGTTAGTATGTTTTATATCCACCATAATCAGGTCGGTATAATTATCCAGCAATTCCCGGGTGGCTGAAGTGAGCACCGTGCCGTTCGTGTCTACATTAGTATGTATATCTGCCTCTTTCAGTGCTTTAAAAAAGGGAATCAAGGCTTTGCTTTGCAGCAGCGGTTCGCCTCCCGAAACAGTAACACCACCCAACTTACCAAAGTATGTTTTCATGTTCCTGGCTCTACGTACCAGCTCATCAATATGGTGTTCCGTGCCCCCTTGCAGGGCAATGGTATCGGGGTTGTGACAATACAAGCACTTGAGGTTACATCCCTGTAAAAAGATGACCATCCGTATTCCCGGGCCGTCGTGCGTGCCAAACGACTCTATAGAGTGAACTTTTAAAGTATGAGACATTTAGACGTATAGAAATTTAGGTATGAGACAATACATAAGAAGCAAAGCAACATTGCTAACAATTGCGGGAAAAGACTTTTAGATAAGAGCCATTAAATGAGGTTTATAAACAAAAACATAAGTAGAGGTTTTCTACTTATGTTTTTGTTTTTATTTACGGTGCTGAGAAAATATTATATAACAGCAGGTAAATAGTCTATTATCTAAGGTATAATCGAGTTGCTAAGTTTACATGGTATCGTGGAATGAGCGTGACAGCACCTCCTGCTGTTGCTCGCGCGACAAGCGTGTAAAGTTAACGGCATAACCCGAAACCCTGATGGTGAGCTGCGGATGTTCCTCGGGATGTTCCATGGCATCTTTTAATAACTCCCGATTCAACACATTAACATTAAGATGTTGAGCATTTTTACCAAAGTATCCGTCCAGTGCACTTACCAAGTTGGCGATTCTTTCCTCTTCGTTAGGTCCTAATGATTTAGGCACGATGGAGAATGTGTTTGAAATACCGTCCTGCGAATCGGCATAATCAATTTTAGCTACGGAGTTTAACGAAGCAATTGCACCATGCGTATCGCGCCCGTGCATTGGGTTAGCACCCGGGGCAAAGGGTATACCTTGGGCTCTTCCGTCGGGTGTAGCGCCTGTTTTTCTACCATAAGTAACATTTGATGTGATGGTAAGTACCGATAACGTTGGTTTGGCATTTTTATATACGGGAAGCTTTTTCAGTTCTTCACTAAAATGATTTACCATGTCGCGGGCTATTAAATCCACACGGTCGTCGTCGTTTCCGTATTTCGGAAATTCGCCTTCAATCTTGAAATCAACGGTCAGACCATCTTCGTTGCGCACCGGTTTTACTTTAGCATGTTTGATGGCCGAAAGAGAATCGGCAACGATGGATAAGCCTGCAATACCATAAGCCAAATTAATCTTTGGGTTGGTATCAATTAAGGCCATCTGTGCTTTTTCGTAGTAGTACTTATCGTGCATGTAATGAATAATATTCATCGACTCATTATATACACGTGCCACATCGCGCATCGCAATCTTGAAGTTTTCCATCACCTTGTCGTAATCCAGGTATTCGTCATTGGCCATAGACGGGATACCTTTAACCATTTGTGTTCCGGTATTTTCGCAACGACCAGCATTTAGCGCTAGCAGTAATGTTTTGGCCAGATTGGTGCGGGCACCAAAAAATTGGATATGCTTGCCCAGTTCCTGAAACGAAACACAACAGGCGATACCATAATCGTCGCTATCGCGGTGGCAGCGCATCAAATCGTCGTTTTCGTACTGTATAGATGAGGTGTCGATGGATACTTTAGCACAAAACTCTTTAAAGCCTTGTGGCAGACTGTTGGACCAAAGAATAGTGATGTTTGGCTCAGGTGAAGGGCCCAGGTTATAAAGCGTATGTAAAAAACGAAACGATGTCTTGGTTACCTTGGTGCGTCCGTCAACCAACATGCCACCAATAGATTCGGTAACCCAGGTAGGGTCGCCGGCAAATATTTGTTCGTAAGCTTCCATGCGCAGATGGCGCACCATACGCAGTTTCATCACAAATTGGTCGATATATTCCTGTGCGTCCTGCTCGGTGATGAGGCCGGCTTTTAAATCTCTTTCGATGTAAATATCGAGGAAGGAAGAAACGCTACCCAGCGACATGGCAGCACCATCCTGCTCCTTTACGGCTGCCAGATAGGCCATGTATGTCCACTGAACTGCCTCCTGCCCATTTGTAGCGGGACGCGACAAATCCAAACCGTACTGCTTACCCATTTCAATCATCTGGTGCAAAGCCTTAATTTGCTCTGTAACCTCTTCGCGTAAGCGGATGGTGGCATCCGTCATAGGACCGGTAATGCCCTGCAAGTCTTCTTTTTTGGATTCTATCAATCGGTTGATGCCGTAAAGGGCTATCCTGCGGTAATCGCCAATGATACGACCGCGCGCATAGTTGTCGGGCAATCCGGTGAGGAATCCGAGAGAGCGGAATTTCCTTATTTCATCGGTATAGGCATCAAAAACGCCATCGTTATGTGTTTTGGTATATTTGCTAAAAGCTTCGGTTATCATGTCCGATGGCTTTAGTCCGTGTTCCGACAGTGCCTTCTGCACTACCTTAAAACCGCCGTACGGTTTCATGGCTCTTTTAAGTACTTGGTCGGTTTGCAGTCCCACAATTACCTCGCTCTCCTTATCGATGTATCCTGCCGGAAAAGAGCTAATCGTTGAAACTATTTCTGTATCTACACTGCGCATGCCATTGTTGGCGCGTTCCTCTTTAAGGGCTTGCAGACAAATGTCCCAAAGCTTTTTTGTTTTTGGGCTTGCTTCCTGTAAAAAATTATAATTACCGCTATATGGCGATATGTTCAATCGCACAAAATCCCTAACATCAATGGTTTTGCACCAATTGCCGGTGGTAAAATCTTTTGTTTCCATGTTTGCTTTATAATTAGTACCTTATAATTTCAGGTACAAAAGTAACGCTATTTAAGCATTATTAAAACCCCAACATGTTGTGATATCGCTTCTTGGGTGTTGGGTGCATACCGATTTATCCCTTATATGGGTATCAATCAGGTAAAATAGGTAATGAATTGCCTGAATGCTAATCTTTGTTAAAAGATACGCCCGGGGGTTAATTTAGTTGCTTTTCTGATATAATCGATAGGTTTTTAAGCATACGGGTGTCTTCCTGAGCTCTTTTGTAATGGTTGATAAAATTGGTTACCAAAACTTTAAGTTCTTTTAAATCGTTCTGCGAAAGCACCATTTTAATAGCGGTATTGGGGAAAGGGATATGTATTTTTCGATTGTAAAAGGTGTCGATATTTAAAAGTTCAAACTCCTCACCATTGATTTCTATCAGATAGTTCTGGAAGTTTTCGAGTGCTTTGACCGATGAAAAATCTATGGCTATTTGGTTAAATTCAAAATGAAACTTGTTGCATTTGTTGCAAGTAAACAAATGTCCGTGCTGTGATTTGATATTTATATTTTCCATTTTTTCTTTTTTAAATAACCCTATATAAACAGTTTAAAGAAGGGATTGTTTATGGCTTGGCCTTTTTGAAGGTGCGAATCAGGTAAGCCCTGTTTGTGATTCGGGAAATAAACAGGGTATAATCAATAAATCATCGCAATACCCTAAAAAGTGATCAGGGGATTGGATGCAGCGTGTCCGGAGAATAAAAAAAAGAAGATTGAAGGTGGCGAAATAATATAATTCCTTGTTCAATTATTAGCCGTATAAATAACGACATTTAAAGATTTTTGCTTTATGTTTGAGTGAGCATGTTTATTTTAAGTAATCCATAAAGTGTTCTGGAATTTTTTATTGCTGCATTCAAACGTTGTGTGATGCATTATTAGGATAGGATGATCAAGGACATATTTACGGCCTTAATACAAACATTTTTCTTAATATTACAACAAATTTAACATCATGGTCCTGTCAAAAAATCAACTGCCTTACAACCAACTTTCGTCCTTATTAAAAGGCGAAGTTTCTTACCGTCATCTGGATCGCGCCCAGCATGCTACGGATGCCTCGGCCTACCGCGAAAAGCCTATGGGCGTGGTATGGCCACGCGACGACTCGGATCTAAATCTGATTGTTGATTTTGCCTATAAAAATCAAATTGCGCTCATCCCCCGTGGTGCAGGAACCTCCCTGGCCGGACAGGTGGTTGGCAAGGGATTGGTGGTGAATATGAGCAAGCACATGAACAACATTATTGAGCTCAACACCGAGGAGAAATGGGTGATAGTGGAGCCTGGCGTTGTGCTTGACGAATTGAACAAGTACCTGGCTCCCCACGGATTGTTTTTTGGACCTGAAACATCCACCTCCAACCGGTGTACAATAGGAGGTATGATGGGAAACAACTCCTGTGGATCCCACTCTCTGGTTTATGGCAGCACCCGCGACCACTTACTCGAGGTGCATGGCTATCTGGCCAATGGCGAAGAGGTGTTATTTAAAGAAATTCAAAATTGGGAATTCGAGAGTAAATGTCAGCAAGAAGGTTTAGAGGGGGATATCTATCGCGAAATAAAAAATATGCTTTCTGATGCCGCCAATATAGAAGAGATAAAAAAGGAATTTCCGCACATAGATATTCATCGGCGCAATACGGGCTATGCCATTGATTACCTTGCAGGGATGTCGCCTTTTAACGAAGAGGGTGATAACTTTAACATGTGCAAGCTGATAGCCGGGTCGGAAGGTACCCTGATGCTGGCCAGTAAAATTAAACTGAACCTGGTACCCACACCGCCCAAGCACCAGGCACTAATATGCGTTCATTTCAGTTCTTTACAGGAATCCTTGCACGGCAATATTGCCGCATTAAAGCATCAACCGCGTGCAGTTGAGCTTATCGACGATAAAATAATTGAACTGGCGGGTGAAAGTGTGGCACAACAAGCCAACCGCTTTTTTATTAGCGGAACACCTGCCGCTATACTGGTCATTGAGTTGGCACACGACAGCTTAACAAAACTTGAAAAACAAGTACAAAACTTAATTGCCGACTTTAAACGTGAGGGTTTAGGTTATGCCTACCCCATTATTAATGCCGAAAACATGGGTAAGGTATGGGCTTTTCGTAAAGCGGGGCTGGGTGTTCTCTCCAATATGAAAGGCGACGACCTGCCGGTTGCTGTAATTGAGGATACCGCAGTGTTACCTTCCGACTTGCCCGCTTATGCCAATGAAATTAACGAACTGTTGGATAGCCTGGGGAAAGACTGTGTTTTTTATGCACACGTAGGAAGCGGCGAACTACACCTGAGGCCGGTTTTAAATCTCAAGAATCCTGAGGATGTAAAACTGTTTCGAACAATTGCCAAAGCAACGGCAAAAATCGTTAAAAAATATGATGGATCTTTAAGTGGTGAGCATGGCGATGGGAGGTTGCGTGGCGAGTTTATCCCATTTATGGTGGGTGATTTAAACTATGCATTGTTCATAAGAATAAAAAATGCCTTCGACCCGCAAGGGCTTTTCAATCCGGATAAAATTGTTAAAACGCCTCCTATGAACACCTCGCTGCGCTACAGGCCGGCAAATCCAGAAAAAAAAATCAAAACTATTTTTAGTTGGGACGACACGCTGGGAATGTTGCGTGCAGCCGAAAAATGCTCAGGATCGGGCGATTGTTTAAAATCGGAGGTGATTGGGGGCACCATGTGTCCGAGTTATATGGCTACCCGCGACGAAAAGCACAGCACACGTGGACGAGCCAATATTTTAAGAGAATATTTTACCGGAAATAGAAGTGCAGATAAGCTTAGCATGGAAGATGTTCATGAAGCGCTGAGTTTATGCCTATCGTGTAAAGCCTGCAAGGCCGAATGTCCCTCGGGGGTGGATGTTGCAAAGCTAAAGGCAGAGTTTATGCACCATTATTACACAAAAAAAGGAAAGCCTGCCTCGGCACTGCTGGTAGGATATATGCCGGCCATCAACAAGTTGTTTGCGCCGGTTCCATGGCTTTTTAATCTACCCACTAAAATACCGGTAATAAAACATATACTGCCCCGTATTATCGGATTTAGTCCCAAACGTTCTATCCCCGGGATGAACAGCTTATCCGTAAAAAAGTGGGCTCGAAAAAACAAAACAGCAGGTACAAGGCAAAAAATAGTTTATTTTTTTGCCGACGAGTTTACCAATTATTTGGATAGCGACATTGGTATCAAGGCTATATTATTGCTCCAAAAGTTAGCTTATCATGTTGTGGTACCCGATCTTTTGAGTAGTGGACGTACTTATATCTCAAAAGGGTTATTAAAAAAAGCCAAAGCGATAGCCAACGAAAATATTCAATTGATGGCTCCTATTATTTCACCTGAGTGCCCTATTGTGGGTATTGAGCCTTCTGCCCTACTTACTTTTAGAGATGAGTACTTAAATTTGGTGGACGATAAGCTACTGCCGGAAGCCAAAAAAATTAAAGCATGTAGTTTTACAATTGAAGAGTTTTTGGCTAAAGAAATGGAGGCAGGCCATATCACCCGGGAGCAATTTACCAGCGAAAAACGAAAAATAAGCTTCCATGGTCATTGCTACCAAAAGGCACTCTCCAATACGGTATACCTTAAACAAGTACTCTCATTTCCTACGAATTACGAAGCGGAGGAAATTGATTCAGGTTGTTGTGGGATGGCCGGCTCCTTTGGCTTCGAGAAAGATACCTACAGCTTATCAATGAAAATAGCCGAAATGAAACTTCTACCTGCCATCAGGGCAGCTGAGCAGAGTACGCTGTTGTCTGCGTCGGGCACTTCGTGCAGGCATCAAATAAAAGATGGATCGGATAGAGAAGCCAAGCATCCGGTGGAAATTTTATATGAGGCACTGGTGTAAAGGGAGATTTTATAACTGACTGATGTTGCCGGGTGTATAAGGCTGTAGCTGCATCTCACCAGCATCTTTACCCATATACTTAATTCATAATTTATAGATCTGCCTTCCGGTTTGCTTGTGCCTTGTCTTCAGCTTTAAGCATTACGGCTTGAGTGGTTGTACCCCCATAACAATTATGTCGTCCACCTGCTCGTGACTACCCATCCATTCTTCTATTTTTTGGTGAAGAATAGCTTTTTGATCTTCTGCGGGTAGCTGATGTATATTTAGTAATAAATGCCTGAATCGGCGGTACTTAAATTTTTTACCATCGCTTCCACCAAACTGGTCGGCATAACCATCCGAGAAAATATAAAACACATCATTCTCTTCCAATTGAATATCGTGCCGCGAAAAAAGAATGTCTTTGTCTCCTTTATATCCAATAGGGAATCGATCTCCCTTATAAATAAAAATTTCGTTCTGACGAACCAGATATAGGGGGTTATTCGCACCTGCAAAAGACAGTTTTTTATTCTTTTTGTCTATTATGCACAAAGCAATGTCCATTCCGTCATCTACATTTAACAAGCGCTCTGTAATGTTTCCTTGTTTCTTTTTAAAAGTATCATTTATTTCTTTGTTGAGCCTGTCGAGAATGTAGGCCGGGCAGTATTTAATTTCGCTATTTAAAATACTCTTTAGCATATCATATGCAACAATTGACATAAATGCGCCCGGCACGCCGTGTCCTGTACAATCGACAGCAGCCACAAATATTTTATCGTTAACCTGGTGCTTCCAATAAAAATCGCCACTTACCAAATCTTTGGGTCTGTAATACACGAAGGATTGGGGCAGCACTTTTTGTATCTCACTCTCGGAGGGTAGTATTGCTTCCTGAATTCTTCTGGCATAGTAGATACTGTCCGTTAAGCTTTGGTTTATTTTAGACAGTTGCTCGCGTTGTGCTTCTATTTTCTTTTTGTCAACTGCTTTTTCGCCCATTGCTTTATAGGCTTTTTTATAATGTCGTATCTGGTAATTTATAATGGATTGAACAAGAAAGAGCAGTGCAATAAAATAAAAAGCATAAGCATAATTTGTCATCCAAATTGGAGGAACTATTTCAATGGAAATCGACAGGGGCTCATCCGTCCATACCAGGTCGTTGTTGGCGCCCTTTACGTGCAGGGTGTATTCTCCTGCGGGCAAATCCGATATATCCATCACATTATTTGTTGTAACTGGCCGCCAGTCATCATCGAACCCCTCGAGGTAGGTTTGGTATTTGTTTTTGCTGGGTTCCGAAAACTCCAGCGCCGCAAAGCGTACTTTAAGCATGGAGCTTTTTCTGTATTTCAACTTAATATGTTCCCTGTTGCGTTTGCATTTTTTTACCAGCTTGCCACGATGATACAACTCAATGGAAGTAAACACCATCTTAGGGCGATGCATATTGTAATGGATGGAATCGGGGTTGAGGTAGGCCACCCCTTTAGCTCCTCCAAAATAACAAACTCCCGACTGCGACCTGGCCACCACACCCGGGTTAAATACGTATCCGGGTAAGCCGTCGGTTTTATCAAAATTATGGATTTGCATGTTGGTTTTAATAACGGAAATTCCCTTATTGGTACTTAGCCATATGTCTGAGTTTAAATCGCAAAGCACGCCATAAACCATATCGTTGGCTAAGCCCGAGGAGTGGGTATAAAAACCCGATGTATCGTTTTTTTTATTGTAAAAACTAAGTCCCGATCGGGTTCCAAACCATATACTATGATCCAGGTCTTCCGTTATTGATAATATATAATTATTGCTTAACACAGAGATGCTGTCATGTGAATTGCGCAGGCGTCCTATTCGTTTTACAGAATCGCTGTTGCTGTCGATAAAATTAACCCCATTGCTTGTTCCTATCCAAAGTATTCCTTCCGAATCAAGGTACAGATCATTTACTTCATCGCTACATATCCCCTGTTGGTTATCTGTATCGGCAAAGTAGTTAGTGATCACACTTCCATCATATCTATACAGCCCGAACTGTGTGCCGAACCAAATATTGCCCTTGGCATCTTCCGCGATGGTATTAATTCTGTTTTGTTTAAGCAGATACTTAACCTCTTTGCTGTTGGCATACGAAAATTCGGTAATTAAACCTTTGTCTAAGTAAAAAACATAAATACCCTCCGGTGTGCCAATCCATACGCGTTGTTGCGAATCTTTACACATGGAAAGCACCATATCCTGATCTATTTTGTTCAGAGTTAAATTAACCGGATAATGATAGATGTCGCCGTTTACCTGATCAATAATCTTTATTCCTTTATCCGAAGTGCCTAACCATATCATGTTTCGTTCGTCGATGAAAATACTTTTTATATCGGCGCTGTTTAAATCTTCATATTTGGGAATGCCCGGCCTAATACTGCCAAACTTTTTTGGTTTAAAATCGGCCTTAAACAAGCCATTGTAGCGTGTACCCACCCACAGTAAGCCGGAGCTATCTTCAAACAGGAAAGTAACCTCCTCTGAACATATCATGTTTTGTGGACGATTATAATATAATTCGCTATCAAAATAAACTACATCTTGCTTTTCGTCGTATTCAGCCATTAGTAGTCCTGATTTGGTGGCTACCCATATTGTACCTGAGGAATGCTGAAGGATAGCATTTACCCCACCCATTTTATTCGATAGTTTATGGTTTATTTCTTTGGTTATAAACTTACCACTATCAACTTGTGTAATATGAAAGAGCCCCTGTTTGCCTCCCCACAGGTACGATTTGTTTGTAAGCTGAAGCATGCCGGTGATGGCTCCTACTTCGTTTGAGTAAGTACCATACCGATGATCTACCACCAAACGTTCATGCAATTTATTTTGGATATTAAACTGTGCAACTCCCTCTTTTGTACCAATCCAAAGATAGTATGGCGATTTTCTGAATATTGGAATGCTCAGCTTGTCCTGGAACTTAAAGATATTGCTGTATAAGCCATATGTGCTCAGGGCTAAAGGCTTGGTAGAGATGTTTAAGAGATAGTTGTCCGTTTTGGCCCATAAAGTTGCGTCCGAATCAACATATAATCCATAAATGTTGTCTTCGGGCATATTAAGTAAGCTGTTTCTATTGGTGCCGAAGGAGGTAAATGTTTCGGTGTTTCGGCTCCATTTACTTAATCCGTTACCAATGGTACCAATCCATATATCACCATTGGAATCTTCGGCTATACACTGAATTTGATTGCCCGATATGGAGGTGGAATCTGATAGCGTGTGCCTGAATGACCTAAAGGTGTAGCCGTTGTACATGTTTAAGCCGTCTTGTGTACCAATCCATAAAAACCCTCTACTATCCTGAAAAATAGCAGTAATACCATTGCCCGTTAAGCCCTCATTAACCGAATAGGAAGTTACACTGACATCCGAGGGCACAGCTCCGTACGCAGAAAACAAGTAAAAGCACAAACCGACTAAAATGTTATATCGCATACCTTTTAGAAAAGTCCAATTGGAAAATCTACACTTCATAGAGCCTGCTAAATTAGCAAAATGTGATTGTATAAAATCTTTTTTGACAATAAAAAAATGATTAATTAAGACGACTAATTCAGTCCGAAAATTGAATCTGTGCCGATAACGTTTGCATAGCAGCATTCATATGCTGCCTGAACTTACCCACTCGTGTAAAGTCAATATTTTAAGCAGATGGAACTAACCAATCCTTATAATTATCTGTTTTAATTAACATAAAATCCTCCGCTAAGTCGCTGTTTGTTACAAACAGATTCTTAACGAAGGATTAAAAAATAAAGAGATCAACCAATTTACTGCTTAGGCACCCTATCTATAAACCATTGAAGGGGTTCCGATTTAGGCCGTTCAATAGGTAGTCCGTATAGCCTATCCCAAATAAGTGAGGTGAGTACACCTAAGGATCTGGAAACGCCGAACAGTACCGTGTAAATAGGATACTCAGCGATTCCGAAGCTGGTTAATAACGAACCGGATACGGCATCCACGTTGGGCCATGGGTTTTTGACTTTTCCTGTATTCAATAGTACATCAGGCACCACATTGTACACTTTATTAACCAGTTTTATATACGGTGCATCAGGTATGTATTTGTTCGCAAAGTCCAGCTGTACCTGAAAGCGCGGGTCTGTTTTGCGCAGCACTGCATGTCCATAGCCCGGAATCACCCTTCCATTGGCAATAGTTTCCTCGGCGTATGCTTTTATTTGGGCCTCAGTAGGATCCTCGGAGCCAATTTCGCGTTTCATTTTATTGAGCCAGTGCATCACATCCTGGTTGGCCATGCCATGCAAAGGACCAGCCAAGCCATTCATTCCTGCCGAAAAGCTATAATAAGGGTTAGATAAAGCCGAACCCACCAGGTGTGTAGCATGGGCAGAAACATTACCTCCTTCGTGATCGGAATGAATAAGCATATACAAGCGCATCAACCGCTTAACCTCTTCGCTACTGTGTCCCATCATATGCGCCAGGTTACCTGCCCAATCGAGGCTGGGATCCTGCGGGATATGATCGCCTTTATGGAAAACCCTGCGATAGATATAGGCCGCAATAATGGGTAAGCGCGATATCAAATCCATCACTCCCTCGTATGTGGGATCCCAATAATCTTTTTTGTCCATCCCTATTAAATAGGCTTTACGAAATTGCGATTCCGTAGACATGGCTAAAATAGCCGTGTTAAATTGTATCATCGGGTGAGCGTCCTTTGGCAGGGCTTCTATCACATCAAATACATGTGACGGTATTACCTGTGCTCTGGTAGCCCACTGCTCACTAATGTGCTTTACATCTTTATTTGTGGGCAATTCGCCTGTAAGCATCAAATAAAAAATACCTTCGGGCAATGGTTCCCCGTCCTCTTTTATCTTAGGTAATTTTTGCTTTAATTCGGGAATGCTATAGCCTCTAAAACGAATACCTTCCTGAGGATCTAATTTTGACGTACAGGTTAAGAGCCCAACGATTCCTTTCATGCCGGTAAGTACTTGTTGCATGGTAATTTCTTGCAGAACAGTATTGCCATGTTCTTTCACCAGCTTATGCACCATTTCGGCTTTAGGTAAGGCTACCTCAATTAATTTTTGTTTTATATAATCCATGTTTTTTTGTTTGATGCTATAAATATACTAAATAATGTTACAATCGTATTTACATCGGTGTTAAGCACGTTATTTAACCTGATTTTTATAGTAACAATAGATGAAACGAGCCCCCGAATGGTCGGGGCAGGCTATGAGAATGCTTCTCACACTACCTGTCCCGCAAAGGCGGGAGCGTAATGATTATAATGGCGAGTTCCCCCGATGAAAAATCGGGGCAGGCTATCCCGCTATGGCGGGACAAGTTAGTGGCCAATGAAATCAATTATAAACATATGAAATAGTTCGTTCCAAGCTAAAAACATTGCTACATGATTTTTGTTCGTCATGTAATTTGTAGCCATAGAATAAAATGGATATTAGCTATAAAAGAGCGAGGTAAATATAGCGAATAAAGAAGATATCAGGTAGTTGAGGGAATTAGCTGCTTTTTTCGCTATTCGCACCAAGGGGAGTATTGTTGCTCATTTTCCTGTACATTTGAGCAAACCTGATATGCAGTAAAATGCTTCCGGCAAACAAACCAAAAAGATAACCTAACCACACGCCTATTGGTCCCATATTTAATACAAAGGTGCAGATGTATGAAATAGGCAAAGCCAATATTATCCAGGTTATAAAAGCAATTACAGTAGGCATTCTTACATCTTCTAAGCCCCGTAAAGCACCTAACCATACAGCTTGCAAACCATCAAAGAGTTGAAAAATACCGGCCACCACCATTAATGTGGCAGCAATGTTTATTACGTTTACATCATCTACAAATAGGGTGGGTAAAAAATTCCGAAGGCCAATAAATAAAATAGCGGTAAAAAACATAAAAATTATCACCTTATGTATTATGGCATAGGCCGAGTGTTTTAGGTTTGACCAGTCGCCTGCACCCAAATAATTACTCACTTTAATGGTGGCCGCGGCCGAAAGTCCCATCGACATCATATAGGTAACACTGGCCATTGAAATAACAATTTGATGCGCTGCCATCGACTCCTGATTTATCCAGCCCATCATTATAGCTCCCATGCTAAAGGCAAAAACCTCAATTACCATTTGACCGCCAATGGGCACACCAACCTTTATTACGGAAACAATTTCCTTGAAACGTATTTTAGCCTTTTTAAAAGATGCCTTGTATAACTCAAAAAAAGGCAATCGTATAAAAACAATAATAAAAGCAAGGGGCATTAATATTCGCGAAATCAAAGTAGCCCAGCCTGCACCATCTATTCCAAGCTGAGGGAAACCCGCCTTGCCAAAAATAAGGATATAGTTGAGTGCGATATTTGTTATGTTAGCAACAAGAGTGATAACCATGGCTATCCGTGTGTTGGCAATCCCTTCGGAAAACTGTTTAAACACCATAAATATACTGAAGGGTAAAATAGAGGACACCAATATTAAGTAATAAGGTATGGCCGCTTGTACAACAGCCGACTCCTGCCCCATAAACGGCATGGTAAACGAAACACCAAACATAAGCACTATCTGAAGCAGTGCGAATATAAAGTTGGCTACCAATCCTTGCTTTAGCCAGTAACCACACTTTTTGGGTTTGTTGGCACCATGCGCCTTACCCACCAAGGGCGTTACGGCAATGGCCAAACCAATGTTAACCACCAACCCTATGGTAAAAATGCTGTTGGCAAAAGATACAGCAGCCAGCTCTGTAGCACCCAATTGCCCCACCATAATGGTGTCGGCCAATCCCACTACCATTTGCCCCGCTTGCGACAGTACAACCGGCAGAGCCAATTTAAAGTTAGGCCAGTAGTGAGGCGAGTAATCGTGGTAAAACGATTTTTTTAAATATCTAAGCATCGATTAAAAAAAAACGCTGCAAAGTTAGTGTTTAAAAACTAATTGCAACCCAGGTAAAAATTAATTTGCTCCTTCTTTGATTGTAATTTTTATTTGGGCGTTACCCTCTTTGTTATATTTTACCCTTCCGTTTAAAAAACTAACATCGGGTCGGGCTTTTCGCTGCAAGTCCTCGCTAATGCTTTTCAAAAATAAAAAGTCGCGTTATACTTCGGGTAAATGGCTTCATATAGTTGTTAACCTTACCGGGCTACGGGCTTTCCGCTTCAATCCCTAACGCGCTTCATTGGGGTAAGCGCACAAAACGTTTAATAAGTATGTAATTCAAAAAAAAACTATAAGTCACTTCCATTCGCAGCCAACAATAAATTCTTTGGGCTAATAATTAACTATTTTGTATTATTTTTGTCACCGTCTCGATAAAAACATAAGCTTATGTCGCTACCTAAATTTTTAATCAGCAAAAAGTTCCTTATTCATATTGCCTCCGCCATTGGATTAGTGGCGGTAATTCTGATAACAACCTTTATTAGTCTGAATGTATACACCCATCATGGCGAGAGTTTTGCTACACCTGATTTTTCAGGACTTACTGAGTTGCAATTTATTGATTTAGTACAGCAAAAAAATCTACGTTATAAAATTATCGATTCAGTACACATTTCGGATGTTACGCCCGGTGTAGTGGTGGAACAAACCCCCAAGCCCGGTAGTCATGTTAAAGAAAACCGCACTGTTTTTTTTACCATCAATGCGTATTCTTCCGAACAGGTGCCTATGCCTCAATTGGTAGATTTTTCCTTACGCAATGCCCAGGTAACACTTGAGTCCTACGGAATCCGGGTAGGACAGTTAATTTATATTCCTTCGGAATATACACAATTGGTGCTGGGACAACATTATCAGGGCAAACCCATTAAGCCGGGTACACTGATAGCCAAAGGTTCGTATGTAGATTTATTGGTAGGTCAGGGATTAAGCGACGAAAAAACAGCCATTCCTAACCTGTTGGGTAGGACACTTGAAGAGGCCAGAGCAATATTGCAAACCAATTCATTAAATATAGATGCCGTTATTTACGACGATAGCATACCTACTGCCGAGGACAGTTTGCGCGCTTTTGTTTGGCGCCAGTTGCCTCAATCTGAGACAGGCAAGAAACTACGGCTGGGTTCATCCTTAGATATTTGGCTTACGATTGATTCAATGCGCTTAATGCCTGATACTTTAATTCAGACCAGCCCAACCCCCTACTAATACTAAAGACAAAATGAGCGAGGAGAAAGAGAACAAGGAGCAATTTGAAGAGTGGGAAGATGGGGCGAACGAGATGTTTGAGCATTTCCGCTTTGTGGTAGATGAAGGGCAAAAACAATTGCGTATTGACAAGTTTTTGGTCAATAGGATGGAAAAATCGTCCCGAAACAAGATACAGGAATCTGCTGCTGCCGGTAATATATTGGTGGATGGCGTGGCGGTAAAGGCCAATTACAAGGTAAAACCCAACGATACCATTACCATTGTGATGGAGTATCCACGCAGAGAGATTGAAATAATACCGCAAGACATACCCTTAAGCATTGTTTACGAAGACAATCACCTGATGGTCATTAACAAAGATCCGGGTATGGTAGTACATCCCGGTCATGGTAATTATTCAGGTACTTTAGTCAATGCATTGGCCTACCATTTAAAAGATTTACCACTTTTTAATGCCCTGGATCCCCGGCCCGGATTGGTACACCGCATCGACAAGGATACATCGGGTTTGTTGGTGGTGGCCAAAACGGAGCAAGCAAAAAATCATCTGGCTAAACAATTTTTTGATAAAACGAGCGAGCGTAGTTATACAGCGTTGGTATGGGGCAATATGGACGAAGAGGAAGGTACGGTGACCGGACATATCGGACGCAGCCTGAAAAACAGGTTACAGATGGTGGTTTTTCCTGATGGCGATTTTGGTAAGCATGCCGTTACGCATTACAAGGTGCTGGAACGCCTGGGTTATGTTACCCTGGTACAATGTGTGCTGGAAACAGGCCGAACCCACCAGATACGCGCTCATATGAAATACATTGGACACACTCTTTTTAATGATGAACGGTATGGCGGAAACGAAATACTGAAAGGAACCACTTTCACTAAATATAAGCAGTTTGTTCAAAATTGCTTCAAGATACTACCCCGACAAGCATTACATGCCAAATCGCTGGGTTTTGTACATCCGCATACAGGCGAAAAAATGAGTTTCGACAGTGAGCTACCTCAGGATATGGCCCTGGCCGTGGAAAAATGGAGAGGGTATATTGCTAATCGGCACGAATAGTCCGGACTGATAATAGAAGAAGCATGAGTAAAAAAAATATAGCCGTTGTTTACGGCGGCGACTCCTCTGAGATAGTGGTTTCGCAAAACAGTGCCAAAGGGGTAATGTCTTTTATCGACGCTGTAAAATACAATGCAATACCCGTTTTAATAACACGCAAAAAATGGGTGGCCCGGATCGACGGACAGGATTATCCCATTTGTAAAGACGACTTTTCGTGTACCGTCAAGGATAAAAAAATAAACTTTGATTGTGCCTATGTTACCATTCATGGTACGCCCGGCGAGGATGGGAAGTTGCAGGGCTATTTTGATATTATCGGGATGCCATACACCACCTGTGGGGTGCTGCCGGCTTCGCTCACCTTTAATAAATTTGCCTGTAACAGCTATTTAAAGGGTTTTGGACTTAAGGTGGCCGATTCGGTTTTGGTATTAAAAGGGAATGATTTTGATGTAGAGCAGATAATTGAAAAGCTGGGGCTTCCCTGTTTTGTAAAACCCAATGCAGGCGGTTCGAGCTTTGGCATAAGCAAAGCCAAAACAATAGCTGATGTTGCACCGGCCATCCATAAAGCTTTTGCGGAAAGCGATGAGGTAATTATTGAGCAGTTTGTGCAAGGAAATGAGTTTACCTGTGGCTTGTACAAAACAAATAAGGGCGAAACCATTTTTCCGATTACCGAAGTAATACCTGCCAACGAGTTCTTCGACTTCGAGGCCAAATATACGCCCGAAAAAGTACAAGAGATAACGCCCGCTCGTTTGCCCGGGGAAACGGCAGATAGGATAAGGAAAGTTACCTCACTGGTTTACGATATCTTGGGCTGCAAAGGCATAGTGCGCGTAGATTATATTTTAAGTGGGAACAACATCTTTTTGTTGGAGGTGAATACAGTGCCGGGCATGACACCTACCAGCTTTATACCTCAGCAAATAGCCGCCGCCGGACTGGATATCAAAGCCGTATTTACTGATGTTATCGAGAGCTCGTTGGGGGTGGTAGCTTCTGATTAGGAGAAGCACCTGCACAGCCTAAAGCCAATAAAAATTATCCAATCGAAATTACGGTGGTATCCCTTACCTTTTATCCACCCTCTTACCAAGTGCTGCTTTTGTAGTTATTCTATCATTTATTGACAATTAAATAGGGATAAGGTATCAAGCGCAGGTTTTCAGTGTTACTTCCGCTTGCCTCGTGGAGCCTTGGTTTTATTTCGCACAAAAATAAGTTTGTTACGCCCTTTGGGACTGTCTCTTTGGTCTATCTCAAAGCTGTCGATGGAATTGATTAGGGGCGTTAGTTTCGGAAAACCGAAGTTTCGGGGGTCAAAGTTAGGTTGTTTTTTTTGCAGTAAACCACCTACATCCCCCAAAAATGCCCATCCGTCGTCTTCCGACAAATCATCGATGGAGCTGGCGATGAGTTTAATTTCTTTATTTGTAATCTTATCTACCGCATCTTTACTATTGTCCTTATCGCTGTCCGATTCATTTTCTTTGGATCGGTTTTTCAATATCTCAATATAAATAAACTTGTCGCAGGCTACAATAAAGGGGTTGGGTGTCTTTTTTTCGCCTATGCCTATCACCTGCATCCCGGCTTCGCGCAAGCGTGTTGCCAGGCGGGTGAAATCGCTGTCGCTGGATACGATACAAAATCCATTTACCTTTTCAGAATAAAGGATATCCATTGCATCGATAATCATAGCCGAGTCCGTGGCATTTTTTCCGGTGGTATATCCATATTGCTGTATAGGGGTAATGGCATTTTCGAGCAGCAGCACCTTCCATTTTGTCAGGTGCGGTTTGGTCCAGTCGCCATATATCCTTTTAATGGTAGGATTTCCATATTTTGCTATCTCTTCCATCATTGCTTTTACCGAAGCTGATGGTATATTGTCGCCATCAATTAAAACGGCCAGGTTCATATTCATAGTGTTTTTTTTAATGCCATATTTGCAAACGTAAAAATACGTTTATCCATCGACGTTTCATAATAAAATGGCAAGCTTTGCCCATGCCTTTACGTCAAAGCAGGTATACAACCGGAGTGGAAGCGTGGGTGTGTCGTAATTTCAGCTATACTATATCCATTACTCCAAGTACCTTTAAATAAAAACTGAGCCTGTACAAGCCGGAATCCATTAGGTAAAAGCGTTTTTTTTAAATATCGGAATAAATTTCTAATAGCCCCAATCATCAGCAAACCCCTTCACATGGCTTTTCAGTTCTGCGGATTTTATTTTGTTTTCTTCGGACGATACGATATGCTTCATTTTTATTTTGGCATCCTTGCTGGCTCGTTGTTCTACCTTCTGAAATATGTTGTCGTCGTTTTCTTGCGACTCGATTTTAGCGCAGCAAGTGTGGAAGGTGATTTCTTTGTTTAAGATGTAGTCGTTCCAGTCTACCATAAGGCTTTTTTTGCTGCACTCATCTGTTTTCGATGAGGTATGGTGCAAGCTTTCGGGCATGGGCAGGGGATGCTTTAGCAAGGAAAGCACATCCAGTATACCGGCACCATAAATTTGCGTATTCCAGCCGTCGGGTCTGCGGGCACTCTCTTTCAGACAATTCCTGAATGCTTCTACTTTTTGCCAGGGCTTAAGATACAGGGCGTTTAACTTATCCTGACCGTGGTGTGCTAACCAAAGAGCGGCTGCTGCTGCTGTTATAGGCGTTGAAAACGATGAACCCTCACTCCACCTATATGCGTATTTCTTTCCTTTGCGGGAAAAAGGTACGTACATATCGAGTCCGGGTGCCGCAATATCTACCTCTTTGCCACCAAATCCCTTTTCCCAGGCCTTATTGTCAAAGGTGGAAACCGTAGCCGTGATGGTTTCGGGAAATTTAGCCGGGTAGGTCCATATTTTTTTTACACCTTTTATATGGCTTCCCGGTGCCGCTACCCAGATAACCCCATTTTCGTAGGCTTCCCTGACAGCCTCTTTCCAGCTCCTGATTCTAAGCAATCCGGCATGACTCATGGTAATTACCTGACATCTGTCTATCATAGCCTGGCGGGCAGCGTGAGCCATTTTGTTGTTAAAGGAGACGATGGTTTCCGATATGCGGTAGGGTATCAGGTTCAGGTGTGGGAAAACACCGTTGGTAAAGTCGGGTGCATCGCCTGTAATACCCCTGTTGTTGGTATTGATACCCACAATAATACCTGCAGTTGAAGTGCCATGGGAAGCCCATTTGAAAGGACGTGCATTTCTGAGTCTGTCTTTTGCATTTCGTTTGGATGGCCGTCCGATAAATATGGACAGGATGCGATCCAGAATGGTATTTACATAATTGTATCCCAGCTCCCGTTTTACTTTCGAGAGTTCCGGATGGTCTGTATAGCCAGTGTCCAGATGGGCCAGATTCAGGTTGGTCTCGCCCCCGTTGTAATGTCCTTCGCCAATTTGGTATTGCGCCTTGGCGTAGGCTATGGCCTCGGGGAACTTACTGTTGCTGAGATACCATTTAGGATCGGGGCGTCCTTTTTGGCGAATGTTCTGCATTTCGTTCAGCGGAGCCTCGTCTTCCTCCAATTCAAAAGATACCTTCGTTTTTATGATGGGATCTACATCCAGCACCCCATCAATATTGGCCAGCATTTGCGCTTTGTCCCAAACCAACGAGCGGGAAGAAAAAAGTTTGAACGAATAAATGTTCTTTAATCTGTCGTTTTTCAGATTATGGCTGTTTCTGCCAAACGCGGGTCTTGGGGTAACTTTAAAGATTTGCTTTATCTGAGTTAAAGCACGCTGTTTCTCTTCTTCGTTATCGCTTATTAACACTTCAAAATTGTAATATTTAAACATCGCTAAAATTTTTAGAAGGTTATACTGTGTAAGAAGTATTACGTGGCCATAGACCTATGTTCATGCACCATTCATCAAGTTGGGATATTTAAAGGTAAAATGCAATATATCTTTGATTTTTTTGTTATCCACAATTTTATACGCGTTGCTTGCCTCCTCGTTAAAAGCGGGTTTGGTGCGCCCCACCTTGAGGATTTGGCTGGTATAAAATTCACGACGGGTGGGGTGGGTGTCGGTACAGCCGTTAAATAGCTGGTTCCATGTTTCAGAAATGATTATTTTTTGGATGATGCGGATGCAATCGTCGCGATGAATAAAGTTGACGTAACCCTCGGGATGGTCTATGATTCGTCCTTCAGGAAAAAAATTGCCCGGTTTACGATTGTAGCCGTAAAGCCCTGCAAAGCGGATAACGGTGGTGGCGATGTTAGGGTTAGATCGGAAAAGTTGCTCAATACGTACCAACGGAACATCTTTAACCGGAGTGATTTCGTTTACCACCGTATTGTTACTTGGATAAACGGAGGTGGAGCTGATAAAGATGACCTTTTTAATGGGTGATGCATTAATTTTCTCCATCAGATACTTAAAGTCCTCGATGCTTTTTGAGGTGATGGCCACAATAAGGATATGGGCATGCAAAAATTCGGCATATGGATTGTTTCTTTTGCCTATGTGGATAAGATAGGGGTGGGCACCCATTGCTTTAATCTGCTCTATTTTATCGGGGTTAGTTGTGGATCCGTTGACTGTATAACCATTGTTAACTAATTCGCCGGCCAAAGGCAGACCCAACCAGCCACAGCCCATTATGCTTATTTTTTGTTTCATAGCGGAAGTTATGTTTGTGTTTTTATTAGTTGGCAGAGATGCATTGTTTCTCTTTGAAAACCTCAATTTTATGATTCGCTTATCTCTTTAGTGACCGATAAGTAGATGGGCTACAGATGGGTAGCCCGCCCAGCTTTATAAATAACCTTGTTAGGGAATTGTATATTTGTTAATAGATTTTATATTTAATGCAAGCGGTTTGCCTCTATAATTTTTTATTCGTTCACCCCCGTTTGGAGTTTTAGTGCCGGCAGTTGGTATTTAACGGTCACCGGCCCGTAGCCCAGATCGAGCTTTGTTTCGCCTTCCAAATCGTAATGATTTGTTTTGCCTGTCACAAAATCAAGTATGCCCTGGTTGCCCTTACTCCAATCGATGCGCAGAGTAAGTGTCATTTCTTTTTTTGAGCGGGCTGCTATGGTGGTGTTCGCATCAGTAGGTGTGGCATTAAACAATAAGGGCTCCCAGTTTCCATCTCTAAGATGATTGAAAAAAGATGGCGACTCCACGGCAAAATAGTTGGGATTGTAAATCACAAACGGAACCCGTACTTCTAAACCATGTATGTTAGCTCCGGGATAGGTAATGACCAGATCTTCATCTAAAAAATTATCCCAGTTGTATTTAAAATTATTCCAGTTACTTAGCACTTGATTGCCTACAATGGGTTTGGCAAAAGTGTTTAAAAAATGATCCATCACCAGCTGGCCTTCCGGGTTCAGTTTTTCTAAGTGCGTTTCCCAATCATTTTTGTCGATGCCGGGTATGCCGGGAGCTGCGGTCAGTGTTTCAAGTAACAGGCCAATCTGCTCCGACAGGGTATATTCGATACCCAACACATTTACTTTAGTGTTAATCAGGGTGGCTACAAAATCATCGGCCGGGGTGTCCGGGTAACGTGCTTCCATCATACTCGTTACAAAGGGAGCAAAGGCATCTTTATATTTTTCCAAGTCCAGTTGTTCCATATGACCTATAAAAACCATATGAGCGGGTTGATTTGATAAGCGTATTTCCGGAAGTAAGGGGAAGCGCAGTGTGTCGCCATAGCTAAAGGAGAGGGTGTGATATCGTAGCGCCTGTTTCCCAAAGATGGTGGGTACTTTGATGCCGTAATCGGCCAAATCTATTTTAACATCGGCAGCAAACTCCAGGTAATTGTCCTTGCCCAATACATCCAGGTTTTTAATGTTTTGTTGGTTTAAATTGATTTCAAAAGGGTATCGTTTTGTCACCACAGAATTGCCTTTTAAAACAAAGCTTTGCACGGGTTTTATATCGGCGATAAATTTTTTGCCATTGATTTTCAGATTGAAGTCATGCCGGGGTATGGTAATGTCCTTGTTAAAGGGATTGGAGAACAAGAAACGAAGGTTCACCTTTAAGGTCAATTCTGATAAATCCGACTCGGACTGTATGCTTTGTATTTCGGGACCTTGAAAACGAACCGAAGGTACTTTTTCGTATACTTTGCAAGCGCCGGCCAGCATTAGGGTCAACAAAAAGGCGAGAAATGTTTTCATGGCAACGGGGTTTATGCGTACCCATGCAAAACGGAAAAGGGGGGCTTATTGTTTAAGTGTTTAGCCTGAATGTGCTTAAGGGTAGTGCCGGTTTACGTAAAACATTCCCCTTGTATCTTTTCGCTATACCCTGTTGGTTGCGCTTCAGGGGATCTGGATGTTTTTGAGTATGTTTTGCCTTTTGTGCTGTAGTAGCGCATAAATTTTGTCATCCGGAGCCACTTCTATGTTGCGGATATTTTTTTCAAACACCACCCAATCGTGCCATTTTCCCAAGGCCTTGGCCTGCTGTTTCTTTGTGTTGATGATTTTGGGGTTAATATTTTCGCCCAACACATTTTTGATAACGGTGAGCAGATAATATTGTTCTTTCACCCTTCTTCTGATACGATGATAGTCGCACTCGTTATGTTCCAATTCTGCAATAATGCTGCTTTCATCCTTTTGTATTTTATTTTTTAGCTGATACAGCATGTCTGTCGTTTTCAGATAAGTAGTTTCTTTAAAGGCAAGTGCTAAATCTGTTTGTACTTTGTCCAAATCTATACCCTGCAATGCTGTAGCGATTTGCTTTCGGGCTTGTTGCGTGTTTTTACAGGCCTTCCGTTTTAATTCTTTGTGTGTTTTATAGGGCAATATCTCCTGTCCGTACGCTATGCTCAACTGGTTGTCGCGCACAATACCGGTTAATTTAAAAAGTGTTTTTACTGCCAGCGATTCACCAAAGCCATCGGGGAGCTGCACTTTACACCACTTTAACAACTTAATAAGAGCGAACAACTGCTTTAAATCGAGCCTTAAATTATGGATGTCGTTCATATCCGCATCCAGGTTCGACTTTAGTATGTTAGCCCTAAACGATGTCAATAAAATGCCTGCATGTCTCCCCAATCCCTTCATAATTTATTTTTTATTTTAACACGGAATGTTAATTAGAGATAAGGGCAATAGTATCCATATATCCATAGCTTCGGTAAAGTATTGGCTAATTACCTAATCATAGACATATACGCTTTAAGCTCCTGAGCCACTTTTTGATTGTGCTCCAAGGCCAGTGATTTATAATTGACCATATCTACAATGGTACCTATTAAGCAAAGGCCGGCTGTAAAAAAATACAATATCCCCATGCCTATCTGGTTAATAATAAAACGGTGTATGCCTGATATGCCCAGTAAGCCGATGGCGGCAAGTATCAATATCAATTGCGGGTCTTTTCGTCGAGATCTGTACAACACGGCGAATTTCTCCACTTCATTGTCGGTGTTATCTTTGAGCAGAGCATCGATAAAAGTAGCTTCTTGCATGTCCAGTTCCGGAAAATAGTTAATGATTCTGTTCATCTGCGTTTATTTGTACGTGTTTATATTTAAAAAGTCGAAATATCCTGAAAGATAAAATAATTACGGCAAAAATTCCTAAAGGGTGGCTTTTAAACGACATCAGTAGTTCGCCACGTGCTAAAAAACCAATGGCATGTCCCAGTCCGCACCCCGGACAAAAGCCTATGCCGCTGTTTTTTATAAGGCATAGGGAGTAATGCCCACTCGCATAGGGGTCGGACCAGGCCATAAGGCCCAGGCCAAGCACCCAGGCGATGGCCTCGAAGTATTTTTTAAAATATGTGATAATTGTTTTAATAGTCATCATTCAGTTTATAATTTCTACATTATTACAAGAATATCAATATATTAAGAATTTGTTTGATGCAGGTATCCTCCCTGCTTTAATTGTTGCTCCAATTTTTCGAGGGCTTTTGCTCCTTTTTTGATGTCTTTGAGCCACTGTCTGTTTTCTAATGATAATTGATAGCGCCTGAAATATTCGAACTTGAGAAGTTGAAGAAAGGTTGGATTAGGAGTGGTATTAACGGGTTTATGATTTATGATTGTTTCAAAATAGTTTATTCTTTCCGTTTCTGCCGTTGCTCTGGTCTCCATCCAGCGTTCGATCAATTTTTCTGTTTTAATACGCTTAAAACACATAAAAGCATAAGTTGTGGCCGCGACTATGCCTAAAGTTATCAGACCAATATATATGTCTTCAATTTTTCCGGCGTAATAGGCATCTGTCGGTAAAAATTTGCTTATTGCACCTGATGTTGTCAGAATAACGGTTAAACATAGCAGCATAAAAACCGACTTGTTTGCATAGGAAGTAAGTTTCTTGTATTTGTTTTGGTAGTCAATGGCATCCCGATCCTTCTGGTTATACATCCGGGCGGCAGATTGCACCGCGCTATTGTTGAGAATACAGGAGAATTCGGGTGCTGTATGCTTATATTTTGCAGCATGCGCTTTAATATCTAAGATATAATCGTTGATCTCTATGTACCCTATTATTTGTATGGCCTTATCTATCTGTTGATTGGTTTCCATAATGGCTATATGTTTCAATGATAAAGTGGTGGGCATCAATCCGGGTCAAGCGTATCTAATAAGTTTGCTGCCATGTGATATTCATAAAAACTGCCTATTTTTGTTGAAAGAACTGTATCTAAGTATTCCCTGCAGGCTTTAATATCGCCATTGGCATACTTATACAGCGCTGCATAAAAAAACGCTTCGCATCGGAGCGATTGATAGGAACTTATGTTGGAGAAGCCGTGCTTTTCAAATGCTGTTTCCTTCGCCAATGGCTCCAAGAGGGTTTTATCATCTACATGTCCCAGGTAATATCCAATCAGCATCTCTCTAAAAACCTTAAAATCATTATCCATCAGGCGGTTACTCCAGGTTGTTCTGTCAATTGATGCCCATCTGTGGTTTAGTTTGTTCTCGGCCTCTTCCTTTTTTCCGTTCTTCATTAAATGAAAGTACCTTAACATCAGGATGTAATCCTTATAGTCATGATCTTCTTCGATGAATTTATTACAGCAGTATTCGGCATCAGGACTATTCAGTAATACTTTAACCATAGCCAGTTGAAAGTAATACCAAGGTTTGTCGTCCGGGTAACGTTCTGCAATGGATGATGCTTTGCTTAATTCTTTTTTGGTTAAATAAAACATGAATTGATCCCTCAATATACCTGTAGTGTCTTTCTCTCCGGATGATTTAATAATCAGTATTTCTTCAGCGGCTTTTGTATTGTTAGTTTGTTGATAAAGGTTGTACAAATAGGAAATTGCATTTAAATTGTCAGGCAAATTATCCGCATTTGCCACTAAGCTTTTTAAAATTCGGATGCCCGTATCCACGTTATTCTTCCAGTCATCTTTGCCTGTGTAAAACGATAACCTGTAATAGGCCTGGCCTCTGTGATAATCTATCCATGCTTTTCTGGCTGTTATGTTCCCGGGAATAGATGCTTCGGCTTTGTCTAAATAGGCTAAGGCAAGTTTAATCATTTCATAATTGTTTTGAGAAGCCAGGTGATACCCCATATAATAATTTACCCAGTAATGGTCGGGATAAAGGTTGGTGAGATCAATCAATAATTCATTACTCCATTTAAAACCATAAAAATGCTGACGAATTAAATCTATAACTTCTTTATACATGATAGAAATATCGTCGGAAGGCCACTCTTCTATGGCCTTTATAAATAGCTTTTTAATATGTGAAATATTTTTTGGCGAAGTGTACCTGACATTATTTCGTAAAAGGAGATATGCAAATAAGTATTCATCCTGAACGGACCACCCAATATTTTTGGGCAGTTTGTTTAATTTATCAATAAGCTCATCCGTATTTTCATAAAAGCTTTTCTGCTGATAATAATTCAATAATAGGATAAGTGCCGATCGGTATTTTTGAGGGTTGTCGGTATAATTGGAGTTGTTAATATATAGCTCCAGGTCTCTTACTTCGCTCCGGTAAAGGAGTGTGGCATCTTCAATCCTGCCGGGCCGAATTTTAAACGACAAGATATTATCAATATCGTACAAAATATTGTCCGGATACATGGATAGGAATATTTTTTCCGCTTCTTTAGGATTTCTGCTAACCGCTTTTTTAAATAATTCTTCGGCCTGATCGATCGCGTTAACGTTTAAATTATTGATACCTTGTTTTATCCAGACGGATATTCTGTTGTTGGAGTGTAGGGATGTTGTATCGAAGCGCGCAGCTTGTGTTTTAATTAGAGATTTTCGAACCATATGAATATCCAAAGGATGAAAATCTGTTTGAAACCAAAAAACCAATGACTTTAACATCCAGTTGGTTTGGTGTATTGTGTTCTCAAGCGGGATTGCGCTTATAGCTTTGTCATACTCCCGCTGGTCGATGAATTCATTCTCCTTCTGCTCTGCCAATAATACCGAACGTAGGATGTTTTTTAAGTCGGTAACAGAATAGGTGTTTTTTAGCCATTGCGAATAGGCTGTGTCATTTGTTAGTAATTCATCATTAGTCCATTGGGGCGTAATCCAATAAGTGCGAAATAAAACGGCACGATTATATAAAAGTTGCGACAGATCAGAAAATATTGCGTCTGGGTTTAGTGCTACAGGGCTGGCCAGCGGGTTTGATGCACTTTGATTTAGAATTTCAATCCGTACTTCGTTTTTGGCCAAGGTTTCACTAATATGAAATTTAACAGGAGGAACGATAAAGCCAAACTTCTGGTTTAGCCGACTCCTAATTCCATCGATAGTGGAAACAAGTTCAGGTTTTAGTGTATAAGTATACGATTCGTAAAAATGGGTGTTTAGATTTTTGGCCGTATAAATTCTTATTTTAAAATTTTTGGCAGATTCCTGCAAGTTTAGGGTTTTTACATAGTGCTTTGGCTCATCTGAAGGTATATGTATGGTGATAGGAGCATGCTTGTTACCATACAATTCAATATTATCCATATGTGGGTTCAGGGTGTGGTTAATGGCACGCTTCGCTGCTGATTGACTGCTATCTTTAGGATAATTGGCCAGGTAGTCGAGATACAAGGGCAAGAATTTTAGTTTATGATTAGAGCGTACAATTTCGATTAAATCCTTAGTTACTCCCTCAATGCCATTTCGAGCCCTGAGAGCTTCGAACGTGGTAACTGAATCTTTTTTGTAGGTTTCAGCAAGTAATAGACGTGTTACCTCATGGTTAATCAGTAATTCGGGATGATCCAGCAATTGATTGGCAAACAGGAATGCCATACCCTTTTCTCCGGGGTAGGTATAATAATGCCCGGCAACAGCAAATACGGGTTGTGTCCACTTGGGAGCCAGGTAATATGGCCCGCCATAGGTAAGTTCATTAACGGGTATCCATTCCTTTTTTCGATCTTTAACGAAAACCTTTAGCCTTGTATCTTTTTTAATGTTTGCAATGCTTATTAATGTCCATCCTTTCTTTAGTAGCGTTTTATAATGATAACCCTTCACATCAGGTGTTTTAATTATCATTTGATTAATATTTAGAGCATTATCTGTAATAAATTTAACTTTATCCGGAACCGGGATCCCCCAAGATTCAGCAAGTTCGTGGGCGTATGTTTTCCAATGAAAGTTGAAAGTCTGGTAATAAAAAAAGTAATCCGGGTGATGACATAAGGTTAATGGCCATTCTGGTTGATCCTGCACTAATTCAATCTTACCTGAAGGGAAGGTTAATCCATATCTGTCCGGGATATATGCCTCATACTCCCTTAATAAAGAAATCAATGTATCGGTGCTGGCTGCACCACCTTTCCACCACAGGTAATTTACTGCACCGGCAATAAATTGTTCTTTCAAATAATTTTTTCCATTAAGATACTGGAGGGTATCGAATTTGCCCCGGGTTCTTTTAAATTCTTCTCTTTGCTCTGCCTCAATTTTTTCTAATCTCTTTTTTGCTAACCTTGCATTTTCTTCCGCAATAATTTTCTGAGTATCGGCTTTCTGTTTCAGCTCTTCTGCTTTTTTTCTTAAAATCATGGCTGTGTTCCGCTCTGCCTCTGCTATCTCTGTTTGCTTATCGGCTTTTTGCTTTTCATCTCTTAGTGATGCGGAAGTAACTTTTAATTCTATGTTTTTTTCTTCTAGTGCCAACTGCTGAGTATCTTCCTTTATCTCCCAAATAATGATTAAGGGGATTGCCACCACGATAATCATACCGGCCACTGCCATGAAAGCCATTTTTATTCTCTTTTTCCGGTCCAGTTTTCTTTGTCGTTCTTTTTTTCTGGTTGCGATGATATGTATTAAACGGTCGTGTATAAGCTCTACATGATCCCTATCCGACCAAATTTCTTTTCTAAGAATCCTACGGTCGATTAATTGCCTTATCTCAGCTTCAGTGATTAGCTCTGAATCTATTAAGTCTGCTATAGGTTGCAGCTTCCTGTGACCATCGGCAGTAAGCATCTTCTCTTCGATTAGTTGTTGTGCTTCGGGCGACAGGGACTTGATATTCTGGAGATAGAATTCTTCCATAATATCGGCTACCTTTATATTTTTAAGCAGTTCATTAGTTATTTTGGGTAACTTATTGTCAAGGCGCTTTTTATTTATCTCGTCACAAACCAGGCTCAGAATAAAGGGCTCATATTTTTCCTGATGTAAACTGCTTGCCTCCGTAGCTTTAACTTCTTTGCCTTTAAGTTGAATTAGCTGCAGTATTTTTTTGGCTTCTTTTTCGTCAATGATGTTTTTTCCCGGCTTAAGGATGGCATCCAATGCCTGTTTTTTGTTCATTTGAACTATGCGAAACCTGCTGCGCTTTAAAGACGGTATCTGCCTGCTTAATGTTTCCAACTGGGGCAAATAATCTTCGCGCAAGCTTATCAGGACTCTGTAATTCTGAGATTTGCCGTCCAAAGATTTTGCTTTATTACGGGTAGTGTTTTGATAAGAAAGCGGTGTTTGATTTTCGATAAAATCAGTTAGCTCGGTAATCAATTCCTGGGTGCTTTGGTCTTTGGAGCTTCCCCGGGTAAATAATTCCTCAAACTGATCGAAAATAAATACAGGTATGGCATAACCGTCCAGGATTTTGTGCGAATGAAAATATTCCCAAAGCGTTTGTGATTCGAATTTAGGTAGTGATGGGTCGATGCTATTAATTTTCTCAATTATTTCATCCTTCAGGCTGTCCACGACACTTTTGCCTTTGATGTCAAAATTAAACCGCAGGTCGATGGGGAAATAGTCAAGTTTTCGAAGCTTAGGCATCAGCCCCGCCTGAATCAATGATGTTTTTCCGAGGCCGGATTGACCGGTTAAAGTGGTTATCGTATTTCTTTCTACTAAATGGAGCAGTTCAGTTATATCGCTGTCCCTGCCAAAGAAATAATCCTTGTGGGCTTCGGCAAACGGAGAAAGGCCAAGGTAAGGATGATCACTATCCACGGCTCTAACCGGAATGTTTTGCATCGCTTTCGTTTTCATCGCTAATCGGTTTTAGTCGTGCCTTGAGCACTTGAATTAATTGAGGAGTGTCAAGGGGAGCGATAGTTAATTGACGGAAATTGGAAGGTATGCCAATGTCTGTAACCTGGGTATCGTCTATTATAATAGGGTGTATAAAGGAGTGGGTGTCGGATTCCTCCTCGCGTGTTTTTCTTCTGGCAATAGCGCGATCCCATTCAATACTATACACATAGCTTTCTTTGTTGGAGATTGAGGATTGCGAGATGACCGGGATAAAGAGATCACATTCTCTTATCTTTTCAATGATTTGCTGCCTGTAATTATCCCCGGAGTGGAGTTGATCTTTATCTAACCAAACGTTAAATCCATGAGCGAGCAGTTCATTGTATAACGCAAGAACGGTATCTTTATCGTGGTGACTATAGCTAATAAAAATGGCACCATTATATCTCATTTGCTGGTTTGTACTGTTTTGTTGTATCCATTTATTGTATAGTTCGTCGATAAACTTAATGGGGTTGTCGTATTTCTCTTGCGACAGACATACAATGCTGGTTTTAAAATGTTGCAAGAAATGGGATAACTTAATGTCTTTGTGGACATAATTATCAGCTATGTATTTTAGTTTGGAATCAATGCTGAATGGTTCGTGGGTTACCGAGCGGATAAAAAACCGCAGTAACCAGTTGGGAAAGTCACAACCCAAAAAAAGCAAACGTTTTCTTTCCAATTTATCAAACAGGTACCTGCCTACATTATTGTCGTCGTTTAACGAAAAAATATACTCTAAAACTTCCTCTTCGGTAATAGCACATGTTTTATTGAAAGAACCTAATATTTTAAATACCGTGGGTCCAACATTGTCAGTATCCTCTTGAATTAATGTTTGCGCTATGGGTGGTTGGGTATAATAAATCGTGTTTACTTTTTTGGGAGGGGTACAGCGTTCACGTTCTAAAATTTGCTCAAAAATGGGATCGAAATTCGTTGAGATAAAAAAGTTAAACCCGGTAATTCTCGCCAACTTTTCAATATGATCGACTATTAAAATATTCTCTTTGTCAATGTCCTCTAAAAAGTCCTCAATCTCATCCATTAGGGTGCTGTTACGTTGGTTTTCCAGAACAAACTCCCTAAAGTTAAGCCCCTTTACATCAATGTTTAGCTTTGTACCCAGCTTTTGCGTTATATACGCATACAGAGGGATGTGTTCATCCCCCTTTTTAATGATAAGTAAATCGTTGCCAATAACCGGAACAACTTTGTTCTTGCTTATTAACTTTAATATCATATCCCAGTCAATGTTGCTCATCACTTTGGTAATTTAACAATCCCTAAGTTAAGTATGATGGCTAACATTGTCAAGGCGTTAATATACAAAACTACTTCCACCTAAAAACTCCCGTATAATGGATGTTGGTGGTATGTTCTCGTCGGGTATTGGTTTAAAATAGCTAAAGAAATTCAGCAAGCGATTGGCTTCGGCATATTCTGCTTTGTTGCGCGTTACTTCCAGCAATATGGGTTCGGCACGTTGTTTTAGCACAGCAAACTCATACAGTAGCGCCGTGTTAAACATCACATCGGCTTCCTCCTGATAGGGAAAGATATGTTTGTCTTCGCCCCGTCGCACACTCTGCCATCGCGATAAAGTTTCCTGCGCCGAATAATTACGGTATTTGTAGTCGCGCACAATGCGTCGTATTAGGCGATTATCGGTTGTTGGTATGCGGTTATGATCGTCGATATTAATAGAGGTTAACGCCGAAACGTAAACTTTAAATTTAACTGAGTCGGGGATATTGCCGGTCAGTTTTGGGTTTAAACCATGTATGCCCTCAATAACCAGTATGTCGTCCTGTTTTAACTGCATGCGCGTATCGTTGTAATAGCGTTTGCCCGTTTCAAATGAAAATAATGGCAGTTGAATTTCTTCCCCTTTTAAAAGAAGGGATAAATCTTCGTTTATTTGTTTAAGGTCCAGCGCTTCCAGTGCTTCATAATCATATTCTCCGTGCGCATCAAGGGGGGTGTGCTCGCGATCTACAAAATAATTATCCAGGGATAAAGTATGTGGTCTGAGTCCGTTTACCATAAGCTGAATAGCCAATCGTTTACTAAAGGTGGTTTTGCCGCTGGAGGACGGACCACTGATAAGGACAATACGGGGTCTGTTTTCGCGCTGTGCGATCATATCAGCGATATGTCCGATTTTTTTTTCGTGGAAAGCTTCAGAAACTTTGATAAGACCTTCGGCCTTGTTATTTTTTTGTAGAATATTCAAATCGTGTATATTGGTAACCCGGAGTACTTTGTTCCAATCGCTGTATTCCTGAAATATCTCAAACATCTTATTCTGAATAATGAGATCTTCCAGCACTTCGGGCTCAAAGCGTTTGGGAATCTGAAGCAACATTCCGTTGTAATATTTATACAGGTCAAATACTTTTAAATAAGCCGTTGATGGTACCAGATAGCCATAAAACGAAGCAATGGTGTCATTAAGCTGATAGTAAGAGGAGTAATTATGCCCCTGACTTTCCAGTAAACCTATCTTATCTATAAATCCCTCTTGTTCAAATTGCTTTATAACAATATCTGTTTCTTTTTCGTGATATTTAAAGGGTATATCTTGTGCAACAAGCATACGCATATAATCTCCCAATTCTGTAATCTGATCGAAGCTGACATCCTGGGCACCATTAAGTTCGCAATACACGCCCTTAGAAACGGAATGCTCTACACGAAGTTTAGCGCCGGGCAACACTTTTTTAACCGCATAATACAATAAAAATGATAAACTACGGATGTACATGCGCATGCCATCGGGATGCGTAATGTCAATAAATTCAACGGTTTTGGGATGGAAGACCTCGAAAGATAATTTCTCCAGGTTATTGTTTACCAAAGCACCCAGTATTTCACTTCGCAGTTGTATGTTGTGGTCTTGGGCAACTTCCTTTAGGGTGATACCCCTATTGTAGCTTTTGTAGGTATGGTTGTTTAAACATTTGATTTCTATTTGCTTACTCATATTTATTTGCTTTAGATTATTGCATGTGATGTGCTGAGCAAATAAAGATAGCGAACATTCATCAAATTATTGGCTTTCAAGTTCAATATTTA
Source organism: Saccharicrinis carchari (assembly GCF_900182605.1). Taxonomy (NCBI): domain Bacteria; kingdom Pseudomonadati; phylum Bacteroidota; class Bacteroidia; order Marinilabiliales; family Marinilabiliaceae; genus Saccharicrinis; species Saccharicrinis carchari. The sequence goes on along the minus strand of NZ_FXTB01000004.1, from coordinate 221,700 downwards.
AATACTGTGCCGTGTAGCTTTCTTTGTTTTTGGCCACCTTTTCCGGGGTTCCCTGACACAGTATTTCACCACCTAAACGCCCACCTTCTTTTCCAACGTCGATAATATGGTCGGCTACTTTAATTACATCCATGTTGTGTTCAATTACAATAACGGTATTTCCTCTGTTTACCAGCCGTTGCAGTACAGCCAGTAATACCCTTATGTCCTCAAAATGTAGCCCGGTAGTTGGCTCATCAAGAATATAAATGGTGTTACCGGTGTCTTTTTTTGCCAGCTCCGAAGCCAGCTTCACTCGCTGCGATTCGCCTCCCGATAGGGTGGTGGAGGGTTGTCCGAGGGTGATATATCCCAGCCCCACTTCCTTTATTACTCTAAGCTTTTGCACAATTTGCGGAATGCTTTCGAAGAAATCTACCGCCTGGTTGATGGTCATGTTCAACACATCGCTGATAGATTTGCCCTTATAGCGAACCTCCAGGGTTTCCCTATTGTATCGTTTACCGTGACATTCGGGACATTCTACCATCACATCAGGTAAAAAGTTCATTTCAATTACCTGAACGCCACCTCCTTTACATGTTTCGCACCGGCCTCCCTTCATGTTAAATGAGAAGCGTCCCGGCTTGTAATCTCTTATCTTTGATTCGGGCAGGTTGGTAAATAGTTTTCTTATCTCGTCGAATACTTTGGTGTAGGTAGCCGGGTTGGAGCGGGGTGTCCTGCCCAGGGGCGATTGATCCACTTCCACCACCTTATCGACCAAATTAAGGCCGTCAATTTTTTTGTACGGTAAGGGGTCTTTTACCGATTTGTACACATGCTGGTTTAATATGGGGTAAAGTGTTTCGTTTATCAGCGTTGATTTGCCACTGCCCGATACCCCGGTTACACAAATAAAAGTACCCAGCGGAAAGCTAACGGTAACTTCTTTTAAGTTGTTACCACTTGCCTTGTGCAATACCAGTTTTTTTCCATTCCCTTTTCTTCGTTGGCGGGGTATTTCAATGGCTTTTTTATTGTTCAGATAATCGGCTGTTAATGTGCTTTGCTGTATTACCTGTAAAGGTGTACCATGCGCCACCACTTCGCCACCGTGTCGCCCCGCATAAGGCCCCATGTCGATAAGATAATCCGCCTGCATCATCATGTCCTTGTCGTGCTCTACCACCAGTACGGTATTTCCGGTATCGCGCAATTGTTGCAAGCTTTCAATCAGCCTGTGGTTATCGCGCTGATGCAGGCCTATGCTGGGCTCGTCTAATATATACAGTACGTTAACTAACTGTGAGCCTATTTGTGTGGCCAATCGTATCCGCTGACTCTCGCCCCCCGATAAGGTTATGGCGCTTCGGTTTAAGGACAGATAACCAAGCCCCACGTTTAATAAAAACCCCAACCTATTGCGTATTTCTTTTAATATTTCGGTGGCAATGGCCTTTTGTTTTTCGCTCAGGCCGGCTTCTACATCTTCAAACCACCCGGCCAATAAGCTTAAGTCCATGCCCGACAAGTCGGCTATGTTTTTATCCTTAATTTTAAAGTGCAGTGCTTCCTTGTTAAGTCTTTGCCCATTGCACACCGGACAGGGGGTAGAGGAGATGAATTGTCCTGCCCATTTTTTTGCTTTTTTACCCGTATCGCTGCTTTGCTGTTGCAGAATGTATTTGATAACACCATCGAAACTAATAAAATAATTGGCACTTCCCAGGGGAGTGTTTTTTAAGGTGATGGGTTCGCTTGTACCGTTCAGAATGCTATCCAAGGCATCTTCGGGAATTTCTTTGATAGGTGTTTTTAGGGTAAAACCATGTTTTTGGGCTAAAGCTTCTATTTGCCAAAAAATAAGTGTGTTTTTGTATTTTCCCAATGGGGCAATCCCTCCTGCGTAAATAGTAGCAGAATCATTGGGTATTACTTTTTCAATATCAACCAGATTTATACTGCCCAACCCTTTACATTTGTTACAGGCACCTTGCGGCGAGTTGAAAGAAAAGGAGTGTGGGGCAGGTTCGTTATAGGAAATACCCGTTGATGGACACATTAATTTCTGAGAGTAAAATTTGGCTTCGTTACTTTCCACATCCAGCATCATCATTATGCCCTTTCCGTTTTTCATGGCCAGGTGTAAGGAGTCGGAAAGGCGTTTTTCATCTTTATCAGCTACTTTAATACGGTCGATAACCATCTCGATACTATGGTTTTTATACCTATCGAGTTTGTAACCATGCTCCAGTTCTACTATTTCACCATCCACTCTGGCATGCAGGTAGCCTTTTTTTCGGATTTGTTCAAAAAGCTCTTTGTAATGTCCTTTTCGGTTTTTTACCAAAGGAGCCAATACCATCACTTTTTTACCCTTAAAGTTATCTTTTATCAGCGAAAGAATTTTTTCGGTGGTATATTTCACCATTTTTTCGCCGGTGTTGTAGGAGTAGGCATCCGCTGCACGGGCATATAAAAGCCGCAAAAAATCGTAAATCTCGGTAATGGTACCTACGGTGGAGCGTGGATTTTTATTGGTGGTTTTTTGTTCGATGGAAATTACGGGGCTTAGGCCTGTAATCTTATCAACGTCAGGTCGTTCCATGTTGCCCAGGAATTGACGTGCATAGGCCGAAAACGTTTCGATGTACCTTCTTTGTCCTTCGGCATAAATAGTATCAAAAGCCAATGATGATTTACCACTCCCGCTTAAGCCGGTGATTACAACCAGTTTATTTCGCGGAAATACCACATCAATATCTTGCAGGTTATGTACTCTAGCACCCAGCACAGAAACTATTCCGTCCTCAACAAAATCAACTTCGGCTTGTTCCGATTTATTCATTTTCGTACCCATGATAATACTTAACTCAAAAACGGGAATATTGTTTTATATCCCTGACAAATCCATACTTCTATGCTCTTTAAACACATAAAATGTGCCTCAAGCGTTCAACTCAATTTGTTTTAAAATAATATGCCAGCTAATAGTAGACCTTCTTATTGACTGAACTATCCATGAGTTTTAGGAAATAAGAATAAAGCGCAGAGCTTTGTTTCGTCCCAGGTGATTAACCCACAATCTGTAGATCAGGCAGCAGCTACTGCCGAACTATACTTTATTGATAAAAAACAATAGGGAATTACGAGTCGACAAGCTGAGCTCTCAATTGATTTCAGGTTGTCAAACTTCGTTGTTACCGGGGTAAATATAGTTCTGTAATCATTCAATTTAAAATTATTGCACCTGTAAGCCGGAGGTTTTTAACGGGATGTTGTTTCCACTAATTTTGTTGGGGACAAAAGTTTCGGCAGGCACAATATTAGGTTCTATTTTTTGTTGGGTTGCGATTTGTACAGGTAAATCAATTTCGTATTTCGTTTTACGACTATTGCTTAACTTATTTTTCCGCAGCCAGGGATTTAAATCTTTAAACTCTTTATAGGATATGCCGTTGCTTTTGGCAAAATCGGCAATATTATTTATTGTGCTGTCCACAACTATTTTGGTTGTTTTTAGGTTAGGGTATAAGTCTTCTTCATCAACATAAAATCCGTACCGGTTGGGATGGGATAAAATTTCTTTCAGGGCAATTATCCTATACACATATCTACCGGTTTCCTCGCCTAAAAGTAAATCGTAGTAATTGTTGGCTTTTTGTAAGTTTAATTGTCGATTGATACCCGTTTTACCTGCATTGTACGAGGCGGCCACTAAACTCCAGTTTTGATAGCTTGCATACGATTTTTTAAAATACTTGCATGCTGCTACCGTTGCTTTTTCAAGGTGATAGCGTTCGTCTACTTCGCTGTTTACCTCCAGGCCGTATTCGCTTGCAGTTGATCTCATAAATTGCCATATTCCGGCAGCACCGGCAGGCGAAATAGCACGAGGCATCAAACCACTTTCGATAACGGCCAAATATTTAAAATCGTCGGGTATATTGTGCTCTTTTAAAATAGGCTCAATGATAGGAAAATATCTGTTACAACGCTTAATAAAAAGTACCGTTTGCGATTGCCAATAAGTGTTTACCAATAATTCACGATCCAGACTTTCTTTCACCCAATGTTTCTCAAAAGGAATCTTTTCACCCGCAAAATTTATTCCCTCCGGGATCTTTAAACTAAAAATAGAATAACTATTTTTAAATGTAGGTGTTTCATTGGCGGAAATACTTGGTTCCGTAGAAAAAGTAAATAATTGTGTGACTATATAAATGGCAATAATACTGCTCGATATAGATAAAAACTTAATATAAGCTGATGTTTTTTGATTTTTCATAATCTCTCCCGCTGTTAAATCCGTTCTGTTGAAGGTGTAAAGGTATTCAATTAATTTGATAAAGTAAATAATGCTCCTGCACGTTAACTATGAGCAATACGTGTAAGTTATCCTTTTGTTGCAGTAAACCTGTTTATAATACAAATTTATCTGTTTTTTGTATGTGCACAATGATGCTTCGCCATCAAAAGTTTATTCTACTTTCTTCTTCGATCCTCTGTCGTTATACTTGTCATCCATTTTATTGATATCGTACGATTTAAGCGGATTTTTTGCCAAGTCTTGGTTTCTGCTTCTGTTCCTGAAAATATCGATGGCGGCGTACACGGCTTGTCTGAATGATTCCTCGTCGGCCATTCCTTGTCCAACAATATCAAAGGCCGTTCCGTGATCGGGTGATGTACGGACAATAGGTAATCCGGCGGTAAAATTAACCCCGGAGGAAAACGAAATAGTTTTAAACGGAATAAGACCCTGATCGTGGTACATGGCTAGTACAGCATCGAACTTGGCCAGGTTGTTGGATCCAAACAAGCCGTCGGCAGCATAAGGTCCCAGCGCCATTATTCCTTTGTTTTTAGCTTCTTCAATGGCCGGGATGATGATTTCCTGTTCCTCTTTGCCTATCAAACCATCGTCACCCGCATGCGGATTAAGACCCAGCACGGCTATACGTGGTTTGCGTATGGTAAAATCCTCCTTTAACGTTTGGTTGAGCGTTTTTAACTTCGCCAGAATTTTTTCTTTGCTGATGTTGTTCGAGACTTCGGTGAGTGGAATATGACCTGTTACAACACCTACTTTTAATACATCGCTTATTAACAGCATAAGTGAACCACCTCCGCCAAATTCAGCTTCGAGATATTCAGTATGTCCCGGAAAATTGAATTCCTCCGATTGAATATTGGCTTTGTTGATGGGGGCGGTAACCAGTACGTCTATTTTACCTGCCTTTAAGTCGGCAACGGCTTGTTTTAATGCTTTGTAGGCACTCTCGCCTCCCATTTTTGTTACTTTGCCTAACTCTACGCGCACATCGTCGTTAACACAATTGATAATATTCGCCCGTTTAGGGTGAGCTTCTTCGGCGCTCTGGATGTTGTTAAGATTAAAGTTGCTAATGTTTAATGTTTTACGGTGGTAGGCAGCTACTTTCGAAGAGCCATAAACGATGGGTGTGCACATATCGTACATCCGGCTATCGCCAATAACTTTAAAAATAATTTCATATCCTATACCGTTTATATCGCCGTGGCTAATGCCTAATCGGATTTTATCTGTCGTCATCTATTATCTGTTTTTTGTGCCGAATTTACTTTAGACCGGTTAATGCTAAAATAGTATTCGGATAATTTATTTTGCATAACAGGGTTAAATATCGCCATTTTTATGTAACTATAGCCTGAAACGATTACATTTTTATTTTTGATTTCAGAAACTGGTAAAGTAAACGCACCCCTACACCCGAAGCTCCTTTACCACGATAACTGCTTTGTTTTAGATGAAAGGCCGGTCCGGCTATATCGAGGTGAATCCAGGGGTATTTTACAAATTTCGACAAAAACTTACCGGCTGTTATTGCGCCTGCTTCTCTTCCGCCGAGGTTTTTCAGGTCGGCAATATCCGATTTTATCAGCTCGTCATAATCACTCCAGAACGGAAATTTAACGATACGTTCGTGGGTTGCGAATCCTGATTTTTCGAGTGCTGCAAAAGTTTTGTCATCTGCCGTTCCCATGGCTACGGTGCCATAATCGCCAATGGCCATTACAGCAGAGCCGGTGAGTGTGGCCAGGTCTATCACCAATTCCGGTTCATATCCGTTGGCATAGCTCAGTGCATCGGCCAACAGGAGTCTACCTTCGGCATCGGTATTGATTACCTCTACGGTGAGACCATTGTGCATCGTAAGCACATCGCCCGGTACATAGGCATTTTTACCCGGACGATTGTCGCTGGCGGGCACCAATCCGATAACATGTAGGGGGAGCTTGTTTTTTGCAATGGCCACCATTGTTCCTATAACAGAAGCAGCACCGCCCATATCACATTTCATGCTGTCTAAGCTTCCGGGGGGTGTTTTCAGGTTGATGCCACCAGTATCAAAAACCACCCCCTTACCCACCAATACATAGGGTTTAGTGCTGACGGTATTTTCGGGTTTCCACTCCATCACCGAAAATGTAGGTGGATCTACGCTGCCTTTGTTCACCGCCAAAAGTCCGCCAAACTTAAGTGCCTCTATCTTGGCCTTATTAAAAACTTCGGCTTTTAAACCGTCTGTTTTTGATTGCTCTAATATAAAATCGGCCAATTGTTGTGCGTTTAGTTTATCCACGGGTTGGTTAACTAAATCGCGCGTAATAAAAACTGCATCAATTAAATTATTCAGCTCATTTATTTCGCACCCGTCAACAGCAGCGCTTACTATATTTATATCCGTCAATTGAAATTCGTCCTCTTTCTTTTCGGTTTTATATCTCAAAAAGCTATAGGCGCTCAGTGTTATACCCTCGGCCAAAGCAATGGTTTTACGATTGTTTCCGATGATGTCAATCAACGAAAGCTGGCTGGCTTCCTCACTCTTCAACTTGCTAAAAATACTGTTTCCATCTTTTCTAATCTTCTCGTTTTCATCGTCACCCTCTTCGTTTGTAAACCGTATAAAAACTTGTTGCGAAAGTCTGTTCAGATGAATCAGGGTATGCTTCTTGCTGGTTTTACTTTCGATATATTTAATTTCCTCTTCAGAAAATTTAAAGTCCTTTAAAGCTTTTAACTCATTCACCAAAAAAACCAAATGGCCTTGGTGGTTTATATTTATGGATTTTTTTATTATTGGACGCATATTTTTGTTTTTATATAGATTTTAATGTGTTTATATCTTAAATATCAGGTATGCGGTATGTTTTTCTGTCTGGTGTTTTTTTTATTTTATATGTAGTTCAGGCTAAGGTGATTCATACCTTCAGCTGCCCCTTATTTTATTGTAATGCCTGACAGCTTAAAAGTGCAAAATCTTACATAGAATCATTGCTTGTTTTTTTACCCTTCCAGCTCCCCTTGTTCATGATCTTTATTTGCTTGCTGCCTAAAGTAATCGCGGGTGATTACTTTTTTTAATTCGCGGTGGATAATCAGTTCCGTTAGCACGTGGTCGTACTCCTTGTTGGGCATTTGGCTTTCGTACAACTTTATGTCGTTTTCGTTAATGTCGATACGGTACAAAAAGTGCATAAACCGATCTAATTTATCGGAGATAAGGTAAGCGACATGATCTTTCATTTGTTCAAACAGCTCTTCGTAAAACAGCTGGGCGCTGCCCGTAAAGTGAATTTCCAGACCAAACTCGCCAAAATCTTTTTGTATCTGTCTTCCTGTTTCAACTATCAGCTCGTTACGACGTGAAGCTTGCACGAGATCTTTTCGCGAAGTAGCGGGAAAGGCCATTACTTTTCTTTTTTTAGGGGTTCGTAGGAACGTAAAATAGCTTCCAGCTGACGAACCATATTTCTCTTCTTAGGTTTTTCGGGGTTGTAGGAATATCCCTCCGTAATTATCATGGTGTTGCGTTGTTTGTTATGATGAGCCATGCTGATAAAAGGGCCGCCCATCATATCGCCCTGTACTTTCCAGAGGCCACGTAATACAACCACATTGGTGTCAGAGGGAATTTTAATAGTCTGGTAGTTAACCGGAAATTGATGCTCGGTAGTCATATACGATCCTTCGGAAGGACCGGGAATCCTGTTCATCAATACCTCGTCTCTTTTATTTAAGAGGTACTCTCTTGAAAAACTTCCTTCGCCCACATAATCTATCTCGTAAACTATCAATCCCAAACTTGAGTTGTGTGTTTCGTGCGACATCCATAAAAAATCATTCTCCTCTTTCCTCAGTTTAAAATCACGTGGTACGGTCATGGAGAAACCAAACTTATCTTCTATTTTTGTTTTTAAGTTTTGGTTAAAAGTGCTTTTAAAGTAAGTTGATAGGCGTTCCTGCTCCGCTTTGGCAAAGAATCCTACCAATTTAATTTCGTTTTTTTCAACCATCTTTTCCATGCTGTCGGTATCCTTGGCATATATCCGCACCAAGGCCTGCTGTTTGGCCCACGTTCCTTTGAAAAACTGGATGCCTTCTTCCTTTATATTCGCTCCTACTTCAACAATAATCAGGTTACGATAGGTTTTTAAAAAATCGGATAGTGATCTGTGTGGGATAACCGACACATCGAACATGGGCTCTTCCTGCGGCAGACCAATCATGGGCTGAACCATCATGTCCCACAATTTTTTGCCTGCATCCGTTTTTTTAACAGCATCGTTCATTACAATAACCATTACTCCTGCATTTCCCGAGGGGTTGGGTTTATCCGAATTGGGTTGCGTTTTGCAACTTATCCCAACTATCGATAACAAGCATAATAAATAAACGTATGGCTTCATGTTTTATATTTTTTCGAGGTTAATATTTTTGTAAAGCAGTAGCGACCACGCTATTTGCGTTCGGCTAAATTATCAATTTCGTCTTTGATAAAAAAGAACTTTTGCGGGTTCTTTTGTTTCCAGATAATTAGTTCCTGACCCGGATGCAAATTCCTGCTTGTTATACCGTTCCATTTTAGAATATCGTTGATGGTACATCCATGCTGAATAGCTATTTTATGAAAATATTCTCCTTTGGCAACAATATGCACCGTTTTTTCTGAAAAAGCACTTTCCTTAGGTGTTTTTTTGCGCTCGGGCATTTGATATAAAAGAGCTTCGTTTTGTACAAATGCCGTGATGTACTTTATTGGTAATAGTAAGCGGACAGGCTTGTCACCTACGGGGATGGTTTGCTTTATAAAAACGGGGTTTAAAAAGGTAAGATCGTCCATGCTTATGCCCACCACGTCTGATATATGCTGAAAAGTGAGGCTTTGCTGAACCATAACTGTATCCAAATCGCGATAGCTGTATTTCGGAGCTTGTACCTCAATATCGTAGTTAGCATGGTAATGCATCACATAATTGGCAGCGATAAAAGCAGGTACGTACCCTTTAACCTGATCGGGCAGGTAGGGGCGCAACTGCCAATAATCTCTTATCCCACCCGAGCGCTTAATGGCTTTTTCCACCACGCCGGGGCCTCCGTTGTATGCGGCCAGCGCCAACTGCCAATCGTTAAAAATACGGTATAGATATTCCAGGTATTGGCAGGCAGCTTCGGTGGCCAAAACCGGGTCGCAGCGTTGATCCATATAGGTGCTTACGTTTAAATTGAACATGCTGCCGGCATGATACAGAAACTGCCATAAACCCATAGCGCCTGAAGTTGACTTGGCGCGCGGATCCAGCGCGGACTCGATGACTGCCAAGTATTTTAATTCGAGCGGCAGGTTGTATTTGTCGAGGTATTCTTCGAATAGTGGGAAATAGAGTTTGGAGCGACTGATGATATTGGCCAAATGCTTACGCCGCTTAACTGTATATACATCAATATAAGCCTGTACGCTAGGGTTATAGTTTAACAGAATGGGTGTTTGGTAATTGAGCACATGTATCCTTTTTTCTATCATCCATTCCGGAAACTGAGGAATAGTGCCGGGCTGCGCTTGTACACCGCCAATGATGAAAAAGCACACGTAACAAAGCACCCTTGTTTTGTTACGAAAATAACCGATAACATTCCTCATTTTAATTGAGATTGAAATGGAGTGTGCCTATGTTGCGGCCATCGGCAAAAACGTCGGCAATATACTCACCACCGGTTAGTTCGCCTGCATCTACCTGATAGTACAGGCATACATCCAGCTCCTGGCCTCCGTACTCTATGGTGCGCATGGCCGAATAATTAATCTTCTGGTTTTCGTGTTCAAATAAATCGTCTTTACTATGATACAACAAGGCTCCATCGGGGCGTAATATCCGCAGATAAATATTTTTTTCGCCCACCTTGGCCGTTATGTTTTTCTGTATCGAAAAGCATATTCTAATTTTTGAAATGCGCGATGTTCTTCTTGTTGAACGCCCTTTTGAGTTTAGGCCCTCGGCTTCCATATTAAAGGTTTCCAGTTTAGAGGCTATCTCCACCTTTTCTTGCAGCGTTTCCTTCACTACCTCCAGTTTGCTGTAGGTACTTTGCATTGTAGTTACCTTTTTTTTGTATTGCTGGTTTTCTTCCTGAAGTGCTTTGTTACTTTGATTGAGCGAATCAATTTGCACTATGTAATTTTTCATTACCCTGCGCAAACTTGTAAGTTCTTTTTTGTATTCTCTTATTTTGGAAGCATTGGTTGCTTTTATGGTCTGAATCTCCTCGATAAGGTGCGATATTTTTTCGCGCTCCCTCTCCAACATGGTGTTAAGCGTGTCGCTGCTGGTTTGTAGCGAGTCGTAATCCAAGGCCAGATTTTCAAACTCATAGGTCAGCATTTCCTTTTCTTGTACCATTTCATCTACCAGCACTTTCATTTCGCTCCGGTTTTTGAAATAGAGTATGCCTAAAATTACGATAAGGGCTAATGATACTGCACCAATAATTAGGGTGGTTCGGTGCAATTTATGTGGCTTGTTGTTTTCTGTATTGTTCATTGTTAAAATTGTGCTTTGTTGATTAATAACGGCAAATTTAGAATATTTAGTGCATTACCAATAATGGACCACTAATAATATCATATTATTTTAATCATTTGGCCTTAAGAATGTATAATTGAATTAAATTTGTGCCTTCATCTAATTTAGATATTATTGTAAGATGCGACATTATATTTTTGGTCTTCTGGCTATGCTGCTACTCCTGTACTCTTGTGCTAACCCCGGATATCCCACTGGCGGCCCTAAGGATATGGACCCTCCCAAAATAAAAAAGTCCACGCCTAAACCCAATGCTTTAAACTTCAATAAAAAGCAAATCACTATTGAGTTTGACGAAATTATAAAGCTGAATGATGTATATCAAAAATTTGTAGTTTCACCACCCTTAAAAAAAAGACCCACTATTGTAGAAAGGGCGAATAAGCTTTCTATTGAATTCGACGAAGAGGAGGTATTGCAAGAAAATACCACCTATACGCTGGATTTTGCCGATGCCGTTGAAGACAATAACGAAGGCAACGCTATTGAATCCTTTGTGTTTTCGTTTTCAACTGGCGAGGTAGTTGATTCGTTTGCTATTATGGGCAATTTATGGGAAGCATTTGATTTGGCACCCGTAGAAGGAGCTTTGGTGATGGTGCATAAAAACCTGAACGACACCGCCTTTACCCACGATGTGCCCGTGCGATTAGGAAAGACGAACAAAGAGGGGCGTTTTGCTATTCGTAACTTAAGCCCGGGTAATTACCGGGTTTACGCTATTGAAGACGGTAATCGTAATTATATGTTCGACCAACCCGGAGAATACATCGCCTGGTTAGATACCATTGTTTCGCCTGCCATGGAATATGTAGAAATGCCCGACACTATAGCACCCGACTCGGTTATTTATAGCGAGGAGCTGGTTTATACGCCCAACGATTTAAAGTTGTTCCTGTTTAAGGAGGAGAGCACCCAGCAATATCAACTGGGCGAAGAAAGAAAGGACTCCAATACCTTAGCCTTCTTTTTTAACCTTCCGTTGGAGGATTTTTCTTTACAACCGGTTTTAGACGAACCCTTTGACGAAGACTGGGCCGTGTTTGAACCTACCGCTAAAAATGACACCATGTTTGTTTGGATAACGGACAGTGCATTATACAAGAGGGATACCTTAACGATGGCATTTTCGTATTTAGGATTGGATTCCTTAAACAATCCGGCTCAAATCAACGATACGGTCAGAATGTATTATTTTGAGCTTCCTAAAAAGAAAGAAAGCCGCAGACAGAAGAAGGGCGTTCCTGAGAAAGTAAAAACATTACAACTGGCCAGATCCCCTTCTACGGTAGATGTATATAGCAGTTTCGACTTTATAATGCCTACGCCGGTAAAACTGATGGATGAAACAGCTATCGGCCTCCTTGAAAAAGTGGATACCCTATGGGAAGAAAGAGATTTTGTTTTACGTCAGGATTCCACTTTCAAACGCCGCTACTCGGTAAGTAGAAAATGGACCCCGGGTGCGAATTATCTTTTAAGCGTTGATTCGGCCGCCATAGAAGATGTGTATGGCCTAAAAAACGATTCGATAGGAAAAAAGTTTAGCGTAAAAACCCTGGAGTCCTACGGTGTATTGTTAATTGACCTGGGGTATGGCGAGGACGATTGGTTGTTGCAATTGCTGGACAACTCCGAAAAGGTGGTGCGTCAAAAATATGTACCCAATTCAGGGAAGGTGGGTTTTGAGTATCTTAATGTGGGTAGCTACAGCTTAAAACTGGTACTGGATAGAAATAAAAATGGCAAATGGGACACAGGCAACTACGCCCGGAAACTGCAACCCGAACAGGTGTTTTATTATCCTGAAAAAGTGGATGTCCGAGCCAATTGGGAGGTGGTAGTGAAATGGGAGCTGGAGAAATTTGATATATACGATTTTGTAGAAAAAAACAGAAGACCCAAGAAGCGGGATGAACTGTAGTTATGTGTTCAGTTTGGAGTAATCATTGAAGAGTAACAAGCTGAATCCTATGATTTCCTTAGGCTTTTAAAATAGCTTAACCACTATTTTAGGCGGGGATGTTGTGTAGTAAGTGTACCTCTAAAGAGGTAAAGCATGATTATGCGGTATGTAATGTAAACCGGACGCTCCATAGTTCTCGTTATTTACTTAGTAACAACTTTGTGTCGGAACTGAAGAATTAATAAGTAGGATTATTTTATAACTAGATGAGAAATTGGAAATGTGTAGTTTATAAACAAGGTTATATGGTGATATGGGCCATTTTGCTTGGTGTTTTGCCGTTTTCGGTCAAGGGGCAGTGCGAAGTGAAAAACTACACTTTTAAGGCGGGCGAAACGGTTACTTACCATGCTTATTACAATTGGCATTTTATATGGCTCAATGCAGGTATTGTTCACTTCTCGGTACAGAACAAAACCTATAACGAACGGGATGCCTGGTTTTTATCGGCTTATGGCAGAACCTACAAGGGCTACGATAAATTTATGAAAGTGCGCGATACTTTTGAGGTGTTTGTGGATAAGGAGCAGTTCGCCCCCTTGTATTTTAATCGGGTAACCAATGAAGGAAGTACCAAAGCCCACCATAAATATTGGTTCAATCACGACAGTCGGACCATTAAAACCCAAATAAAAAAAGATGACTCCTCAATTTTTAAGGAGGGAACAATTGCACTTGAAGATTGCACAGCCGATTTACTTTCGATGGTGTACAAGGCCCGGAACATTAATTATAGCACTTATAAAGTCAACGAAAAAATACCCATCACAATGATTGTTGACGGTAAAATTCACCATTTATTTATTCGTTATCTGGGTAAAGAGATCATCAAAAACCGCGACGGTAGGAAGTTTCGATGCTTAAAATTTTCACCGCTTCTGGTGCCCGGAACCATCTTTAAGTCGGGCGAAGATATGGTTGTTTGGGTAAGTGACGACAATGCCAGGGTTCCTATCATTGTAGAGGCCAAAGTGCTTATTGGTTCGGTTAAGGCCGTTTTTGTGGATGCCGTGGGGCTGCGTAATCCGATAGAGGCCGAAGTGTTAGACTGAAAAATGGGATTATCCAAAATAAAAAATCAGGGTTGCACGTAGGTGCAAAACCCTGATTAAATGATGGGCCGACTGCTGTTTTTGTATTGTGTCTGCAGCTATATCTCCAATTTTGTCCGCCTTATAAACTTTAGATATGAATCACCTCGCCGTAGGCTGCAGCCGCTGCTTCCATAATGGCTTCCGATATGGTGGGGTGGGGATGTATCGATTTAATTAATTCGTGTCCGGTGATTTCTAATTTACGGGCTACAACCAATTCGGCCACCATCTCCGTTACGTTTGCCCCAATTAAATGCGCACCCAACAGCTCGCCATATTTGGCATCGAAGAGTAATTTCACAAAGCCATCTTTGTGTCCGGCAGCACTTGCCTTGCCTGAAGCCGAGAAGGGAAACTTGCCGATTTTGAGCTCGTAGCCGGCCTCTTTGGCTGCCGCTTCCGTCATGCCAACCGAGGCCACTTCGGGCGATGTATAGGTACAACCCGGTATGTTGTTATAATCAATGGGCTGGGGGTTTTGTCCTGCTATTTTTTCCACACAGGTAATGGCCTCTGCCGAAGCAACATGGGCAAGTGCCTGACCGGGAACAATATCGCCAATAGCATAAACACCTTCTACCGAAGTGCGATAAAATTCGTCTACCTTTATTTTGCCTTTTTCCACTTCAACCCCTACTTCTTCCAGTCCTATGCCTTCCAGGTTGGGTGCAATGCCCACTGCCGAAAGCACAATGTCCGCCTCAAGGGTTTCTTCTCCTTTTTTAGTTTTAATAATAGCTTTTACCTTGTTGCCACCGGTATCCACGCTAAGCACTTCTGAAGATACCATCACGTTAATGTTGGCCTTTTTAAAAGAGCGTGCCAATTGTTTCGAAACTTCCTCATCTTCCAAGGGTACAATATTGGGCAAGTACTCTACCAGGGTAACTTTTGTGCCAATGGAACTGTAAAAATAAGCAAACTCACTTCCAATGGCGCCTGAACCTACCACAATCATTGATTCAGGTTGTTTTTTAAGGGTTAATGCCTTACGGTAACCTATCACTTTTTCACCATCCTGGGGAAGGTTGGGCAGCTCGCGGCTACGGGCACCGGTTGCCAGCATGATGTGTTTGGCAGAAACATTTTCGGTGCTTCCATCTTCTTTTTTAACTTCAACGGTTTGCTTGTCTTTGAGCTTACCGGTTCCATTAATAATATCTATTTTATTTTTTTTAAACAAAAACTGGATGCCCTTACTCATGCCATCCGCCACATCGCGACTGCGTTTTACCATGGCTTCAAAATCGGCTTTGGATTCACCTTCTATTTTAATTCCGTACTCTTCGGCATGTTTAATGTATTCAAAAACAGCCGCGCTTTTAAGTAGCGATTTGGTTGGAATACACCCCCAATTTAAACAAACACCGCCCAGTTCTGCTTTTTCTACTACGGCTACCTTTAATCCTAATTGCGAAGCGCGTATGGCTCCAACATAGCCCCCCGGGCCACTTCCTATAACTACTAAATCGTATTGCATATCGTTTTAAATATATAGTTGCGTAAAAATTTACTTATTTTTTATTTATAACAACGATACTTGAACAATGTACGTCCAAAAAGGTTGTCGCTTGGTGAAAAATGTAATTGGAATTATAAAGTAATAGATTAAAAATTGCCTAACAAAAAATAAAGGTATGATTTTATGCGAATTTTCGGATAAAGAAACTTTTTTATATAGTTTACGTTTAAAGGCAGTGTTTAATACAGTAAACTGCTTTTGGACTAACTACATATGGCGTTAAATTGATGTTAAATCATATTGAACCGGCTCGTGCGCTTCATATGTTTTGCTAAATTTGTCGCAAAATGATACAAAAATAGAACTTTCAAAAATATTAAGTAAGATGAAGAAAATTATTTTATTCACGTTTGCAATGCTTTGGGCAACAGTTTCTTGGGGGCAGCACACCAAACCCTCCTTTTCGTTTGCAGAAACAATTTTCGATTTTGGCGCGATAAAAGAAGAAGCAGGAAAAGTTTCGCATTCCTTTACATTCACCAATACGGGCAGTCTGCCTTTGGTAATTCATAATGTGAGGGCTTCATGTGGATGCACATCGCCCGAGTGGAGCAAAAAACCTATTGTGCCCGGTGGCAAGGGCTTTGTAAAGGTAACCTTTGATCCGGCAAACCGTCCGGGAAATTTTAATAAAACCATTACCGTTACCGCCAATACCGAAAATGCCAACACGGTGCTGCGTATTACCGGAAATGTGAGTCCACGGCCTAAAACGCTTAAAGATTTATACCCGCGCAGCGTGGGACCTTTGCGCTTTAAAAGCACCCACATTAGTTTTACGCGCATCGGACCAAAAGAAAGCAAAAGCGAAGAGGTTGATTTGGTTAACACTTCGGACAAACCGGTGTCAATCGACTTTGAAAGGGTGCCAAAGCACCTGGCCATACAAGCGCAGCCAAAAACTTTAAAGCCGGGCGAAAAGGGTAAGATAACGGCTATCTACGATGCTTCGGCCAAAAATGATTGGGGCTTTGTTTACGATCAGATTTTCTTAAAACTGGACGGTGAGGTCAACTACAAAAACCGATTGAGTGTAAATGCCAATATTCAGGAGGATTTTGCCAGTTGGAGTAAAGAAGAAAAAGACAAGGCAGCAAAAGTCAGCATCGACAATAAAGTTTTTAACTTTGGTGAAATTAGTCAAGGCGAAAAGGCTACCCATACCTATTCTATCGTCAATGAAGGGAAGTCGAACTTAATTATCCGGAAAGTAAAGGCATCATGTGGCTGTACGGCTATCAAGCCGGATAAAACCGTTATTGCACCCGGCGAAAAAACAGCAATAACAGCAGAATTTAATTCGGCAGGCAGAACAGGCCGACAAAATAAATCGATAACCGTTATCACTAACGATCCTTTGCAAAGTAATATATTGTTGAGGATTCAAGGTACGGTTAAGTAAATTAAATTTGTAAATTCGCATAAAAATTTACAAGAAGCAATGCGTAATAAAAACCATCATCATATCGAAAACGATCAAAACTTTAAAAATTTAAAAGTCAACAAAGGTATTTCCCACTCGGAAACGGTAAATGAGGCTGCAGCTCAACGTTTTTTGAAAAAAAGTAGAAAGATGCCGGGCATAGATGCTTTTTTTGAGGGAATCAGGAAGGGTGATATTACCTTGTTGAGCCAGGCGGTTACTCTGGTTGAGAGTTCGCTCCCCGAACATCAGCGCATAGCACAACAAATAATTGAGCGGTGTTTGCCCTATTCAGGTAAATCTATACGCCTGGGTATTACGGGTGTTCCGGGTGCAGGAAAAAGTACCACTATTGAAGCATTGGGAATGCATATTATTAGGCAGGGGGGTAAGCTGGCTGTATTGGCCATTGACCCCAGCAGCGAAAGATCCAAAGGAAGTATTTTGGGCGATAAAACACGAATGGAAGAGCTGTCGGCCGAAAAAAATGCCTACATACGTCCTTCACCTTCGGCGGGTTCCTTGGGAGGAGTGGCACGTAAAACACGCGAAACCATTATCCTTTGCGAAGCAGCCGGGTTCGATACCATCTTTATTGAAACAGTGGGAGTGGGCCAATCGGAAACAGCGGTGCATTCCATGGTCGATTTCTTTTTATTGATTATGCTATCCGGAGCCGGCGATGAGCTGCAGGGAATTAAACGGGGTATTATGGAAATGGCCGATGCCATAGCTATTAATAAAGCCGACGGTGACAACGTGGAACGCGCCAAGCTGGCCAAAAGGCAATATACAAATGCTTTGCACTTATTTCCTCCAACAAAATCGGGCTGGGTTCCACAGGTAAGCACCTGTTCGGCGCTGAATAAAACCGGTATCCCGCAAATTTGGGACATGGTGAACGAGTATGTTAAAAAAACACAGGCAAATGGCTATTTCGCACATCGTAGAAATGAGCAATCGCAATACTGGATGTTTGAATCGATAAACGAAAACTTAAAATCAAACTTCTACAACAATCCCCAAATAGCAAACCTTACTCAAACGTATAAACAAAAAGTGCTGAATGAGGAAATGAGTTCCTTTACGGCAGCAAACGAATTATTAAACAAGTACTTTAAAACAATTAAATAACAAAAGATGAAAAAATTATTATGGATGGCGCTTGTTGCCATTACTTTTGCAGCGTGCCAGCCATCAACCTTTACCATCAATGGAACCGTTGAAGGAATAACAGATGGAAAAGCAGTATTAAACAAACTAACAGAAGGGCGACCCGTAGCCATAGATACGGCTGAAATAGTTGAAGGAAAATTTACTTTTACAGGTTCGGTAGATGAGCCACAGTTGTACCTTATTTTTATTGATAATAATCGTAACCCCATTGTGTTTTTCGGCGAGAATGCGAAGATGAATATTGTGGTTAACCCTGAAAAAATGCAGGAAGCCGTTGTAACAGGATCTACTATCAATGATATTTATTCTTCGTTTGTGAAAAATGTTCCGGGACAAGCGCGATTGGAGCAGATAAATCAAGAGTACCAAAAAGCAAGTGGTACGGGCGACGAAGTAAAAGTGGAAGCACTACGCGAAGAGGTGTCGGAGTTGATGGAAGAGCAGAAAGCGTATTTTCTTGATTTTATCAAAAATAACACGGATAATGTGGTGGGTGCACACATGGCCTTGCAGGCTATGAGCGAATTTGAGATGAGCGAGTTTGAAGAGCTTGTAGCTGAGTTTGAGGCAAGTATTGGTGATAGTAAATATGTTACCGACCTTAAAAACGCTTTGGAACCGATGCGACAAGCAGCGGAGGCCGAAAAAGCGACCAGCATTGGGGCCAGTGCTCCTGATTTCACTTTAGAGTCCGTTGAGGGTAATGACGTAGCTTTATCGTCGCTGCAAGGAAAATATTTATTGGTAGATTTTTGGGCTTCGTGGTGTGGGCCTTGCCGTCAGGAAAATCCTAACGTGGTAAAAGCTTATAAGAAATATGCCGACAAAGGCTTTGATGTACTTGGCGTATCGTTGGATCGTGACTCTGCAGCCTGGAGAAAAGCCATAGTGGATGACGGATTGACCTGGACTCAGGTAATAGATGGCGATGGTTCTGTTGCCAACACTTATGGGGTAACGGGTATTCCTTTTACATTGCTGTTAGATAAAGAAGGTAATATTATAGCAAAAAACCTTCGCGGCAAGCAGCTCGAAGAAAGATTAGCCGAGCTATTGAATTAAAAGCATAAAATCATTAACAAAAAAAGGCGTCCCGGGATGCCTTTTTTTGTTTTCCCCAAAATAAGGAATAGTGTTTTCTACTCTTTCTCCATGCGGTGAGTTGGTGGGGCTTTTCTTATTTACCCATTCGCAATCAGTGATTTATCATCGCACACACGAAACTCAGGCTGTAAGGTGGAATGGTGGATGTTGAAATCGTGTTCTAATATTTCCCTTATCTCATTCAACACTTTATCTACCTCGGATATTTTTAAATCGTCGGCACAATCAACATGCGCTTCAAAGTGTATTTCGTGGTCGGTGAGTTGCCATACGTGCACATGATGGATATTCTTTACTCCCGTCACCTTACCAATTCTTTCTGTAATCTTATCCAAATCAATACCTTTGGGCGTAAATTGCATCAATACCCGAAGGGCTCCAACCACGAGGCTCCAGCTGGATACAATTAAATAAACGGCAATGCCCACAGATAAAAGGCTGTCGACCCAAAACCAGGCAAAACGGCTCATTAAATATCCCCCTATCAAAACCGCAATGGATGTAAGCATATCTGAAAATAGATGCAAATAGGCAGCTCTCATGTTCATGCTGTTTTTGGCATCTTTTTGTATCAGTAGTACGCTTAAACCATTGGCCACAATGCTAAGGCCGGCCAGCCACATTACTAATTCTCCGCCCACTTCCACACTTTTGGAGGTGAAGAGGCGTTCGGCAGCTTCAATAATTAAATAAAGCGATATACCCAAAAGAGTGGATGCATTGATAAATGCTGCCAGTATTTCGGCACGCTTATAACCGAAGGATTGTTTTTGGGTGGGTTTCCTCCTGGCCAACCTGTTCGCCACATAGCTGAGTCCCAATGCCATTACATCCGATAGGTTATGCAAAGCATCCGTCATCAGGGAAAGGCTATGGCTAAATATAGCGCCAACGACTTGTGCAACTGTTATGAGCACATTTAGTAAAATGGCCAAAAATAAATTCTTCCCTTTTAATTCCGGATGATGGTGTCCGTGATGTGAGTGCTCATGTGTGTGTCCCATGTTTTTTTTAGAACAAAAATAGCCATTTTACTACAATTGAGTCAGGGAATCATCAAATTATCATGCTGCTGTTATAATTAATTGTAGGACAGATCTTTATAAACCCGGAAAGATGGTGGCTTAAAAAATCGCCCCCCCTATGGGTAACTCTATAAGCCTTGTAGTTACGTGAACGCTCTATCTTTAAAAAATAATGCTTACTGCAAACCAAAAGTTACCATTACCGCCGCATGGTCAGATGGAAAGAGTGGGGTTGATGTACTGTCGATAATTATCGCTTCAATGGCTTTGAGGTGCTTGCCCTTATAAAATATAAAATCGATTCTATCGTTATAATCCTCTTTGAATATGGGCGAAAAGGTGTTGCCAGGTTGCTGAGAGGGGTCAGGCCATATGTGCCGATAAGCATCTGTAAAACCGGCCTGTTCCATTTTTAAGGTGGCCGGAAATGGAACTACTTTGTTGTATTTGTTGGCTTTGTTTTCTTCCGTCCAATCTAAATGGGAGCCGCTGTTAAAGTCACCCGCCAAAATTAATGAGCTGGAGTTTAATTCATTACTGAGTTTACTTATTTCGCTCAAAATAAAGGTAGCTTCGTTTGCTCGGGTGGCATTTTCAATAAGCAGGATAGTGTCGGAGCTTATTTCTTCGTTCATTAGCAGCCCTTTGATGTTGGGCTTAAAACTGAGCCAAACCGGACATACCACTATTTTTTGATCTTCGCTAATCAACACTTCTACACCACCGGCATTGATGGGTTTGTAAATATTATAACTTTTTCCAAGGGGGTAACGGCTCAATAAACATAAATTGAGGCTGCGTCGATAAAAATAGTAATCCAGGACATCGGCGAGATATTCCCCCGAACCAAACTCCTCCTGAAGAGCCACGATATCGGCACCGTTGTTTTTTATACATTGGGCAATTCTGTCCAGACCCACTTTTTTGCCTTGTTGCTTGCCTCCATTCCAAATATTCCATGTCATTACCTTTATTGTTTCGCCCGACTTGGGGTTGGAGCTCAATCGTTCTTTTTTAACAAAACGGAAAGCATCGGCAAAATGATGGTCACTTAGGCGTTGCGACCAAATACCTACCTCGTCTATCATTCCGTTAAAGGTGTCCTTGGTATAATCTATCGATCCGGGGTTGCAACCGATATACAAATTGTAATCGGCATCGAAACTTTGGATATCGTTCAGATTGAGTACGCCCACGAGCTTTCCGTCGAAATAGCAACGGGCTACCTGCTCACTTTTATCCATCATAAACCCGAGTTGATGCCATTTGTTGTCGTTTATTTTTTGACGAACAGGTGTTGCGGTATATTTTTGATTCTGATAGCCGTCTGAGACCTCCAGTTGCCACGACCCCGATATTGTTTT
The DNA here is from genome assembly GCF_900182605.1 of Saccharicrinis carchari. Lineage (NCBI taxonomy): Bacteria > Pseudomonadati > Bacteroidota > Bacteroidia > Marinilabiliales > Marinilabiliaceae > Saccharicrinis > Saccharicrinis carchari. The sequence goes on along the minus strand of NZ_FXTB01000004.1, from coordinate 200,136 downwards.
AGAGATAATCCATCCTCTTTCCGATTCGATTCCCAAACTTTTGTTTCCGATAATACCATAGCTTTCATGGTCGCTGGATTCCATTTTTACCCACACCATTACCGAAAACGCACTCTGTTCTCCCGGAATAAACTTACCTTTTGTTTCAAGAACCAAAGGTTTACGATAAAACGAAGTGATATCAAGGTTTAAACAGGAATCTATAACACCTGTAGCATATGACATTTTTTGGTTCCCGTACACTTTAAAGGGCTCTATGCCGGATGACACGTTGTTGCCGTTAAAGTTAAAGTACAGCAAGGGAACCGATGGTAACCTGGGCACAGGCTCAAACAAGGTACATGACGACAATAATAGCATACAAGCCAGTAAATGAGATGCTATTTTGAAAGATAAATTCATGATTTGCAGAATGTGTGGTTTATGATTGTTTATCGTGCAAACCGAGTATAAGGTTACACAATTTACCATTGTTTTTGACAAAATAAAATAGTACCACCCTGTTTGGGCATGCAATTTTTTTATCTGTAAAGATAAAAAATTGAGCAATTAATGTTTTTTGCTTAAATTGAGGCAACATTATTTCAGTATCGTATAGACACTAAAAATTTTATGTCATGAAAAAAGTGCTCATCATTATTGCCATTGTTTTAGCCGTTGTCGTAGGATCTGCCGCCATATGGCTGTGGACACTGGAAGGGGCTTATGATGTAAAACGATCTATTACGGTCAATAAAGCCAATGCCGATGTTTTTTATCTGGTGCAGGATTTTAATGAATGGACTTCCTGGTCGCCCTGGTTGTGCATGGAGCCTGATGCCAAGGTGATAATTACGGGTAAGGGAAACAAGGTAAACGACCAGTACACATGGTCGGGCGAATTGGTTGGCGAAGGAACCATAACGCATTTAAAAGTTGAACCGGGCAAAAGCATTGAGCAGGATATCACTTTTATTGAACCTATGGAGTCAAGTGCTTTTGTTTATTGGGAGTTTAATAGTGTAAACGATTCTACCACCAGCGTAACCTGGGGCATGAAAGGTGAAATGCCGTTCTTTTTTCGATTTATGACCAAAATGATGGAACCCTTAATTGGTATGGACTACGAGCGTGGCCTAAAGATGTTGAAAGAACTCGCCGAAAAGGGATATGTGGCTTCAAAGGTCGAGATAATAGGTATTGTAGATGCACCGGCGATCAAATATATGGGGCAAAAGGTAACTTGTACCACGGATGAGGTGAGCTCCACAATGAAAGCAACTTTTTACGACCTTAGCAACTACGCAACGGATAAGGCGCTGGAACATAAAAGTGCTTTGACGATATATCACGAATTCGATTTTATATATGGTAATGTAGAATACACGGCAGCGATTCCGTTTAATGACGAAATACAGGTGGAAGCGCCATATTATGTTGCAGATATACCTACGTGCAAAGCCCTTAAAATTAGGTTTTTGGGCGATTACGAACACATAGGCAATGCCTGGGCAACCGGCATGAGTTACACCCGTACGCATAAAATAAAAGAGAACAAAAGCATTGCGCCTTATGAGCTTTATCTAAACAGCCCCGTGGAGGAACCGGATGCCCGAAAATGGGTAACAGAGCTGTATATGCCTGTCGAATAGCTTAAACAAATAATGTATAATCGTGTTTGATTTGAAAACATGATTCATGTCCCGAAAAAGAAAAGAACTGTTCCCGCATAAAATAACATCGGTTACCGAAATTTTACCCGGATATTTTACTATTGAGTTTCAACGCAGGTTTGATTTTATCCCCGGACAGGTGGTTGCCATATCGCTTAACCTTGAAGATGAGCCAAGGCTTTACAGTATTGCCAGTGATAACAAACAAGATACCATGCGTATTTTATTCGATGTACTCCCCCAGGGCCTGCTGACCCCGCCTTTGTCGAAGATGAAACCCGGGGATGAATTGCTGGTGTCCGCTCCTTTCGGCAGGTTTACACCTTCAGATAAAGAGGAATGGTGGATTGCCACAGGTACAGGTATTGCCCCTTTTGTGTCGATGGTAGAATCGGGTTTAGAACTTCCCCGGCAACTTTTGCACGGCTCGCGTACTTTGTCTCATTTTTTGTTCCAGGATATTTTTCAGGAACGTCTGGGCGAAAGGTACCTGAGATTTTGTACCAAGGAGCAAGCTAAGGGTATAGTAGAAGGAAGGCTGACCAGTTGGCTAAGAGAACAAACAGAACTGCCTTGTCAGGTGAATTACTTCCTTTGCGGCAGCCCCGAAATGGTGGTGGAGGTGCGTGATATTATCCTGAGTAAAGGGGTGGCATATGAGCATATTATGGCCGAGATATATTTCTGATTGGTCCGCCTACGAAGTACCATTAACATATGTATCGATAAACACTTTTGGGATAGCCACAGGGCGGTTTTTGGCTTCGTTAATCATTGCAAGCCATGTTTTACCCACAGCGTAAATTTCGCCGTTTTTCTGATTTTTAAAAGTATAGGTAACGGTAAACTCTACGGCACGTGTTAGCTCGAACACCATTTCGCAAACAACCTTATCGCCCAGATGCATTGGTTGATAATATCTGCATGTAGCCTCTGTTACAACAAAAGTAAGCCCATGTTTTTTGCACCGTAAAAACTCATCCATCAATAGCTCGGTACGGGCATTTTCCATGTAAGTAAAATAAACGGAGTTGTTAACGTGCTGGTTCATATCAATATCGAAAAAACGAATATCAATAGCTTGAAGAAATTTTTTCATAGCAATAAAATTAATATTAAGATTTTCAGCTGTTTGGATTAAAACCAAAATTAAAAGAAATATTACCTTTGCTACTATAAAAACTAGCATTATTTGCAAATTGAAGAATATGGGAAAAGAAGCATTGTTCGGAAAAACCTTGAGTGAGTTGCAGGGGATATGTAAAGAATTGGGCTTTCCGGGTTTTACGGCAAAGCAAATGGCCGATTGGCTGTATAAAAAAAAGATAAACGGCATTGATGATATGTTGAATATATCGAAAAAAAACCGTGATATCCTTAACGAAAAATATAAGGTGGGATTAATTGCCTACGATAAAGTACAGGAATCTGTAGATGGAACAAAAAAATATCTTTTCCGCTCCGGAAATAATCAGTTTGTAGAAGCGGCTTACATCCCTTCCGAAAACCGCAAGACACTATGCGTAAGCTCGCAGGTAGGCTGTAAAATGGCCTGCCTTTTTTGCATGACGGGGAAGCAGGGATTTCAAAAAAACCTGACGGCGGGCGAAATAGTAAACCAAATGGTTAGCATTGATGAAAAAGATGAACTGACCAATGTGGTTTATATGGGAATGGGTGAGCCAATGGACAATATTGAGCAAGTGCTCAAGAGTCTTGAAATTATCACTTCTGACTGGGGTTTTGCCTGGAGTCCGCGCCGGATCAATGTTTCTACCATTGGAGTGGCACCTGCCTTACGTCGCTTTATTGAAGAAAGTGACTGTCATTTGGCCATTAGTATGCACAGTCCGTACAATAATCAGCGCAAAGAGCTGATGCCCATCGAAAATGTTTATCCCATAGAGCTAATCATCGATATATTGAAAGAATACGATTTTGGACGGCAACGGAGAATATCCTTTGAATACATTATGTTTGAGGGGGTGAATGATACAGCGGAACATGCCAAAGCATTGGTTCGATTGGTCAGTGGGCTCAGGTCAAGGGTTAACCTAATTAAGTTTCACCCTATACCTGATACACCTTTAAAAGGTTCATCTCAACAAACTATGGAGGCATTTAAAGATGTACTTGAAAAAAAGGGAGTGATTGCTACCATCCGTAAATCAAGAGGCGAGGATATTTATGCAGCATGTGGCTTGTTGAGTACCAGGAACATGGTGCAAAAGAATGAGGAGAAGGATTATTAAAAAATACGCCTATTGACATTCTGTTTGTTTTTATGTACATTGTACATATGTTAAACAAACAAATGTCTTGATATGTTAAAAATAATCTTAAGTGGAAATGTGGGCAACGATGCCACTGTTACCGAAACGGCCAAAGGAAAAGTCATCAATTTTGATGTGGCTGTATCTAAAAACTACAAAAACGCCAAAGGCGAAAAGGTGGAGAGAACCGAATGGGTACGCGCTGCCATCTGGCGCAGTAAAGATTCGGATACCAAGTTTGCCGATTACATTAAAAAAGGTAAAAAAATGCTCATCGAAGGCGAACCGCACAGCTCAGCTTACAAAAATAAAGAGGGTGAAATTCAATCTTCGTTGGAGGTTACCGTAAAAGAATTTGAGTTTTTGAGTTAATTCCTTTAATCATCAACCACCACTAACTTATTGCATATAAAGCCGGCGTTTATGGTCGGTTTTTTTATTTTTGTATTTTGTTGAAATGTAAAAGAATATGACAATGCATATACAAGTAAATAATAATATTAATTGGTTAACGGTGAGTGTCTTATTGTTGTTGCTTGCCGCCTGTGGCCCTTCAGCAGAGCAAATAGCCAAAGAGAAATTCGACAGAGCCCAAAAGCTTTTTACACGGGAGTTGCACAACGACGCTAAATTGGTGCTGGACTCCATTATAGAACAAACGCCAAATGAAATTGAATACGTGACCCGAGCCGAAGATTTGTTACGCACCATAAAAATTGGCGAGCAGGAGCGCAACCTGGCTTTTTTTGATAGTGCTTTGGTGAAAAAGGAGGAAGAGTTGAAGGTGCTGATGAAAAATTTTACCGTAAGCAAGGATTATGGCCCAAAAGAAATACTTATACATAAGCGCCAGAGACCGCAAAATTCATATAGCAGAACCTACCTGCGTGCACATTTGAATATGGATGGCGATTTTTATATTTCGAGCCGTTATGTGGGTAATAAATATATTTACCACAATAAAATAAAAGTGTATAATCAAGGACAGTCGGTTACCAGTAGTGAAGTGCAGGAAGATGGTTTTGATAACAGAAAGTTTGAGGATCAGGGCACTTATTGGGAAGTGGTGAATTATAAGCATGGGGCCGATAATGGCATCATTGATTTTATAGCCCAAAACGTTGATAAACCATTAAAAGTGCACTTTATGGGTAAGGGAAATTATTATATTGTAATGGAGAAGTTTGATAAAGAAGCGATTAGTGATGGATATGAAATGGCATTTGTTTTAAAAGATATTGCAAAAATTAAAACGGAAATAGCAAATGTAAAGCAAGAGTTGAATAGGTTAAAGTAGATAAATAATCTGGTTAATTTTTCGATTTTTCCAGGTGTTATTGCCAAAGAAAGCCCACAACACAGAAGCAATAATATAAAGGGGGTAAATAAATGCAATACCCAAGTAGCTGCCCGTATTCAATTTCATTTTAAAAAAATAAGCACCGCGTTTTATAAGGTGGTAATCCAGGGTGATTTTTATAATGTACAAAGCGAGCAGGCCAAAGCTTAACGGAATGTACAATAAGAATAACAAAGGTAAGGCCAATATAAACAGATTAACCAACAGTACGGTCCAGGCCACCAGTAAGGTAAAGTTATCGGTATAACCCTTGCTTTTGGATGCCCAGCGCGCACGCTGCTGTAAAAAAGCCGACAGTTTTGGTTCGGGATAGGTTTGTACAATGGCATGGTGAGAATTGACAAAAGCTATGTTTTTTTTATGCGCCTTACAATATTGCAATAAAAAAATGTCATCCCCACTGGCCCATTCTTCTTTTAAAGATGATTGAGCCGCTAACCATAAGTCTTTGTAAACTGCTAAATTGGCACCATTGCACATGATAGGGCGGCTGGCACCGATGGCTCCGGCAGCGGATGTTACAAGACTTAAGAAGTCGAAGGCTTGAAAGTATTCAAAGAAATTGGTGGGTTTTGTAAGGCGCACCGGACCAACCAACAGTAGGGCAGAGGAAGAATTAAAATAATGGGCCATATTAGCCAGCCAGTTTTGTGGGTGTATACAATCGGCATCCGTAAAAACAAGGTAATCGAAACGCGAAGCTGCCACGCCATTGGCAAGCGCAGCCTTTTTACCCCACCCTTTATTTTTTAGCACTGTAAAAGTCGGCAAATCGGCCGTTAGCTTATTGGCCAATGCAAAGGAGTTGTCTGTACTATGGTCGTCAATCAGCACAACCTCAAAACTAACGTTCTGCTGCTTTTTTAATCCTTCTATGAGCTTGGTAAGGTGGGCTTCCTCGTTTCGGAATGCTATTACACACGAAAGGCTGGTTTTTTCGGTAGAAGGTGACAATTCAATTTTTTTTAATTTTTTCCACCCTTGACTAAACCGGAATATAAGCCAATAATAGCAGGCAAATATAACAAGTGTAATAATTGAAACCGCTGTTGTAACCATGCTTTGAATCTGAAAAGTAAATTTACATTTTTACCGGAGGAGATAGTTTTTAAAAACAACCCCTATCTAAAAAACCCGGATTCATATTCTGAACCCGGGTCAATGTATAATTTGCGAATACTTATTTTACCTTGTAAAGCCAGCTTTCTATTTTTTGGTTGAGTAGCGCTTGTTGCCGTGCTTCCATCTTTTTGTAAGAGGTATCGGAATCAATACTCACCAAATGCATGTTGTTTAATAAAAATGTTTCGGCATTGTTGTATCCCTCACTTTTTAATTTACTCAGCATTTTTTGGGCGTTTACTTCGTCTTTAAATCCACCTACGATAATATAGATTCTTCCTTTTTTTGCTCCAGGGTTTATCATTTCCTGAGGGATATCAGCAACCGATTCCTTAATGTTGGCTACAACTAACGTTGTATCCTTAGCTACTTCCTTTGTGATGTTAGGTTTCAGTATTGCCTTTTTTGCTACCACAGGCTCAGGCTGCTTGGGTTGGTTGTAGAAAATATAATAAATGCCAAAAAATAGAATTATTATAGCCGTAGCTATTAACAAAAGAATCGGAACCAGATTTTTCTTTTTCTTTTCAGGCTTGGGTGATGGTACTGTTTTTTTTAATTGAACTTTTCCTTTGTCCGTATTTTTGGCATCTGTATCTAAACCTGCTGGAGGTGTTACGGTAGTTTTTTCGGGGCTGGCAGCCTTATCTTTAATTGTATTCCGGGTTTGGGTTTCATTAGAGCCAACGGTCGGTTCTACGGCTGGAGAATCATCATCTTCAATATCCAGAACAAATACTTTTTTTGCCGGCTCATCTTTCTCCTTTAGTTCTGTTTTCGGGGATATTTCATTTGTTTGATGGGTATCCTGACCGAGTAATTCGTTCACATCATCGGACTGTTGAAAGCGCAAAATGCCATTGTCATCTTTTCTAAAGGTACCCAACTTATCAATTATATAGGTGCCCACCTCTTCCAGTTCTTTTTTTAAGTTGTCGGCATATTCAAAAACCTGTTCAGTAGCTATAATAGTATCAATTCCTTTTTGCTCGGCAATGTAATTTACCAACAATCCATCGTTAAAGCTCAAGAAGTTATTAAATAAAACACTTGTACCGTGTTCTTTTGAAACAATGAAAGCTCCAAAGTTGGGAATGATAACTCTGTTATTTTCTGAAAGGAGTTCTTTTATATATTTTTCCATTACAAGTAAAGTAGGATTTTGAGGTTAATACCCGAAAAATTGAACTAAAGATAATGAGTTTTTGAGAATTACGGATAATTTACTTTAAAACTTTAATTACGATAAGGTTCAATCCTTTTTTTCAACATACCAACGCGCCAAATTACAACAATCCCGGAAAGGGCAGGTATCACCTGATTTATTACCCATAATGCCGAAACTGCTACTACGATAGACACATCAGAAAGGCCAACTCCGGTAAAAATAAACAAAGCCACAGACCCCCGTATACCGAGCTCGGCCAAAAAAAAGGAAGGCGCTATGCTAATGAGCAAAAAATATAATGGAACCATTGCTACAATAGCCGGCTCGAAGTTGGCTCCCAACAACCATAGTATAATAATTAGCTGTGCACAATACACCGTAAACCGCAAAAAGGTATATCCGGCAACTAAGCCAATAGTATTTTTGGGTATACGGCTTATTTGGTACAGCAACTGTTGTAAAGTTTGCAACGGTTTAAAACGATGGATGTATTGATAAAGCCTTTTTTTTTGGTGCCTTAGTAGCATAATAGTAACCGTAAGAAGCAATAGGAACAGCAGGTAAACAAGTAGCATGGATGGAGGTGTACACCATAGTACATTATGCAATAACAGTAAGCATGGCAAAGCAACGATAATAACTATGGCATTGCTTATCATTCCGCCTAAATAGGTTAATACCGTAGCATGAGGCCAAAATTTATGCTTTAGGAATAGGGCACGTCCTAAGGGCTCACCCATTTTGGCAGGTGTTATTATCCCGGAAGCGAAACCTGCCATTACCATTTTTAAGGCTTTGCTAAAGTTTACTGTTGTAACGGTTGTGATTAGTAGTTGCCATTTTTTCGATTCGAAAAACACATTAATACACAGCATAATAGCTTGTACCAGCAATACAATCAGTAAATTTTGATTAGTAAAATGTGGAATATCCGAAAGTGAAAATTGTTGTTTGTATTGAAGAAGCCGAAAAACAATGTATGAAAAACTCAAAGTGGCCACAAGCAAGGATATCCATCTGCCTTTTTTGAGTATGAGGTGCATCTTAAGTTTTTTCACGATTAATGAGAGGCAGCACAATAAGGGATATTAATCCCATTAAAACGATCATGGCATTTACCGAACTCCATACGATAAGCGCAAAGGCGGCACCCTCGTTTTCAACGATACCATACATCTGTAAGGTGGCTATTACCATAAAATGCCAGGGTCCCATACCTCCTTGAACAGGGGCAACCATTCCTAAGCTGCCTAATACAAAGGTGGTGAGTCCCGCTATAAGGGATAAATGTGAGGTGAATTCAAAGGCAAAAAAGCTCACATAAATCATAAAAAAATACATGAGCCAAATAAATAAGGTGTGTAGTACAAAGGCCCATTTATTCTTAATATTCTTGACCGCCAAAAAACCCTCGGAAAACTTGGCCCACAAACCTTTAAGCTTTTTGTAGGGCGAAGTTTTGGCAAACCATTTTTTTAACAGTCGCAGAGCCAGCACAATGGACAACAGGATGACATAGGTCCACACCGATGTAAACAATTGTGCGAAAGAACTAAAGTCGGTATTTTCGGATAAAAAGTCGGATACCAGATTAAATTGTAGCCCAAGTACCAGAGCAATACAAAACAGCAGCATTATCAAATCACTTAAACGCTCCACTACAACGGTACCTATTAGCTTAGATACAGATATGTTTTCGTAACGGCTAAGTACCCCGCAGCGCGATATTTCGCCCATTCGTGGAATAAGCAGATTGGCAAAATACCCTATCATCACAGCGAAGAAAGTATTGGATAATCTGGTTTTTTTTTCGATGGGTTCTATAAGCATCTGCCAACGAATAGTGCGGCTAAAATGACTAAGTAGTCCAATTACCATCGAAAGTAAAAGCCACCAATAGTTTATACCCTGACCTAATGTGGCCTTGATTTCCTTCATATCGTAGTTGCGATATACAAACCACAATAGAAAGCCTCCTATACACAGGTATATAACAAATTTTACAATGTTAAATATCGTCTTTTTCAATATTAAAATTTTACCTTTGCCGCAGATTTTTGCGAGTGCAATTTTACAAAAGATTATCTGTTTACGCAACCTGTTTTTAAGATTAGTTAGAAAAGGGGAATTATATGCGCCTGAATGGGCACATAACAGATAAAAAATAATTGAGGGATGAAGAACGTTAGGGCAAAAAAGCATCTGGGACAACATTTTTTAAACGACGAAGGTATCGCAAAAAAAATAGCCGGCAGCTTAATGAATAATAATACCAATGTATTGGAAGTGGGGCCGGGTATGGGCGTATTGACCAAGTACTTATTAGATAAAGAAGGGATTAATTTAAAGGTGGTGGAAATAGATGTGGAATCCGTTGCCTATCTGAAAAAGCATTACCCTCAATTGAACAACCATATTATATCCGACGACTTTTTGCAGATGGACCTTAATAAGTTAAGTAAAGAGCAATTTAGCATCATTGGTAATTTTCCGTACAATATATCGAGTCAAATATTTTTTAAAGTACTTGAATACAAAGACAAAATACCCGAGGTGGTTGGCATGCTGCAAAAAGAAGTGGCCGAACGCTTAACGGCACCTCCCGGAACAAGAGCCCAGGGAATACTTAGTATTTTTTTACAGGCCTATTATAACGTCGAATATCTTTTTACCGTACCAGAACATGTTTTTACGCCTCCGCCCAAAGTAAAATCCGGCGTTATTAGAGTTACACGTAACAATGTCCAAAAACTCGACTGCGACGAGAAACTTTTTGCGCGTATTGTTAAAACAGGTTTTAATCAACGCCGGAAAACGCTGAGTAACTCCCTAAAGTCGATTCCTTTTAACCGGGAAAAAGTTATGCAAATGGAGGTTTTTGGAAAACGACCGGAACAGTTAGGTGTTAAAGAGTTTGTAGCACTTACACAATTTATTCAAGCGAATATGTTGCATTAATTATCCATTCCTATATAATTCACCGTTTATGCCCAAGTTTACGTTAACCAGAGGCTTTGTAGATAAGGTTCGACATGCCATTGAGCACAAGGAGGAAAAAAAGCTAAAGCAAAAGCTGAGCAAACTGCATCCGGCCGATATTGCTGACCTTTTTAGGGAGCTTGACCTCGAAGAAGCTAAATATATTTATCTGCTGGCTGACGACGAAACGGCCGCCGACGTTATTCTGGAATTGGAAGAAGATGAACGTCGTCGTTTTCTGGAAGCACTACCCAGTGAGGTCATAGCGAGGCGATTCATCGATCAGATGGACTCCGATGATGCGGCCGACGTGTTGGGCGAGATGGATGACAACCGGCAGCAAGAAGTACTCTCGCACCTTGAGGATGTGAAGGTGGCCGGTGATATTGCCGATTTACTTAATTACCACGAAGATACGGCCGGGGGCTTGATGGCCAAAGAGTACATCCAGGTAAAGGAGTCGTGGAATCTGCCTACTTGTTTGCGCAGTATGCGCAGGCAAGGCGAAGATGTGAACGAGGTATATTACGTGTATGTGGTGGACAACGATGGTATTTTAAAAGGAACGCTCTCCTTAAAACGTTTGCTGTTAAGCCCCGAAAATGCTACTGTAAAGGATATTTATAACGATAAATTAATATCTGTACGTACGGATGCGCCTGGTGAGGAGGTAAGCGCTATCATGGAAAAATATGATTTGGTTGCCCTGCCGGTAGTGGATGGGATAGGCCGTTTGGTGGGTCGCATTACCATCGACGACGTGGTGGATTTTATGCGCGAAGAAGCCGAAAAGGACTATCAGCTGGCTTCCGGTATTACCGAGGATGTGGAATCGTCGGACAGTGTCTGGATTCATACACGTGCACGTATGCCCTGGCTGTTGCTGGGTATGTTGGGTGGTATACTCAGTTCGCGTGTGGTGGGTGGGTTTGTTAGTTTGCTTTCGGAACATCCTCAATTGGCCTTTTTTATGGGTTTGATTGCTGCCATGGCCGGTAATACGGGTATGCAGTCTTCGGCCATTATTGTACAATCACTGGCTTCGGGGAGTATGGGCCTGGATACTACCTGGAATAAGCTTATAAAAGAGCTGTCCATCGCCCTGCTCAATGCCACGGTGCTGGCGGTTATTATTTTAACTTATAATTATATAGTGGGTGCTGGTGTGGCACTAACCTACACGGTGGGTATCGCCATGTTTTCGGTGGTGGTGTTTGCCTCTTTATTGGGTACTTTTATCCCCCTTTTGATGAAACGTTTAAAAATAGATCCGGCCGTTGCCACCGGTCCCTTTGTTACTACCATGAACGATATTATAGGTATGTTTGTATATCTCACCATAGCCACGATATGTTATGCATGGTTGGTATAAAGAGGTGATGAATATGTTTTAGCTAGTATAATAAAATCCGGCACTGTTTGAGCGCTATGAATTAAATTAAAGGATGTGGTCTTTTGTAGCGTGTGGTGCAGCAAAATGGATGTAATGTAGAGGTTTTTGCTTAAATCAACTTACGGTCAACTGTTATTTATCACCAGCCTTTCGGCCATTTTTCGCCGTCTAATTCGGTTTCTTTAAATCTAAATTTAAAATTTTCCCTCAATTTTTTAAGTATAGGTTGGTAAATGTCGGGGTAAACCGGGCGGATAACACCCTTGTGTTCAATACTTTTATGTAGCAACATTTCAGCAGCCAGGGCTGTGGGTAACGAAACCGCATCGGCAATGGCAGTTCTTTGATCGTCTCTGCCCATCCGAGTCAATACAGCATTTATCATTTTTTCTTTTCCATCGGGTAGGGTAAACAATATTTGTTGGTTTAGTACTACAACATCTTTATCCGAGGGCAACATTTTTATTCTGCCTGCCATTCTGTTGGTTAGCACCTCAAAGGGGCTTGACAAATTGGTGTTGAAATGTGACCTGGAAAACAAGCCAATCCATTCCATGGCCATAATGGTGTTGGAATGCGTTTTTATATTGAGTTTCCGTGCAAAACTATCCCTCAAATTGGGAGTGTTCTCCATACCACCCAAAAATGCAGTTAAATCGCCATAGTTGCTAATGTGTTCCGGAAAGGGTTTTTCAGAAAGGTAGCCGGTTTCTATTAAAGCATCTATCACCTCGCACCATCCTTTGTACCTTAACGTTCCCCTAAAAAAGGTTTCTACCTGAGGTATTTGGTATAAACTAATGTATGGCAGGGCGTTGCGATTGGCGTGTGCTTCCAGTTTACCTAATCGTCTTATTTTTACGGCAACAATGTTCTTCATCAATTGGGATGGTTCGAGCTCAACCATAATATTGTTTTTCAGATAACTGGCCTTAGCGGAGCTGGCCCGCATCACAGCTTTTGGGCTCCACGAAAATTTATACCGGAAAGGATTATCAAGGGATTCGGGAGAGGGCAAAGCACCACATGCCGAAATAAACTTTTTAACCTTGCCTCCTCTTGCCTTAATCTCGGCAATAATTTCGGATGCCCACATGTGATCTATCCCCGGATATAAGCCCATTTCGTTTAAAATGGTAATGTTGCTTTTGCAGGCATCAGAATGCATCAAACTAATTTCGGGCTGCTCGTATGAGGGGGTAAGCAAACTGCGTTTTTGCCGGATGCAAGCTTTGCACACCAAATGATGAAATTTATTGGGCAATAAACTCACCACCACATTGCTGTTGCGGACCAAAGAATTAAGTTTAGCGCCATCATTGGCACAGCATTCAACGGCTTCGCCGAGTGGGTTGTTTTCAATGATTAACTCTCCTTCATAAAGATATTGCGAGGCAACAGTTACGCGATATTTCTGACGTAAAAAATATTGTACAATCGGTCCCGCTACTTTGCCTGCACCCAGAATTAGTATGTTTTTATTGTTGCTCATTTGGATTATAATATACTGTTAATTATTGTGATAATCAATAATCTAACTTCGTCTTTCACTTATCCTTATCTTTACGGATTATTAATTTTATATTTGCACGGTTAATAATAAAGTTAAAAGCTAAGCCAGCCGGATTAGTACCACAGTAAAGCAAAAAGTAGTGGCCAAAAAAGAAGGAAATAAAAAGGTGGAAACACCCTTGATGAAGCAGTATTATGCAATTAAGCAAAAACACCCCGATGCTATTTTACTTTTTAGGGTGGGCGATTTTTACGAGACCTTTTCGGATGATGCAGTTAAAGCCGCCGAAATATTAGGAATAACCCTTACCCGACGAGCCAATGGTGCCGCTTCGTATGTTGAGTTGGCCGGTTTTCCGCATCATGCGCTGGACACCTATTTACCCAAGTTGGTGCGAGCCGGTCAAAGGGTAGCGGTTTGCGATCAGTTGGAAGATCCAAAGCTTACTAAAACTATTGTTAAACGAGGTGTCACCGAACTGGTTACCCCCGGAGTGGCGATGAGCGATAATGTGCTTGAGCATCGCGAGAATAATTTTTTGGCATCGGTACACATGGATAAGAATGGTGCCGGGGTGGCTTTTTTAGATATTTCAACCGGCGAATTTATGGCCGCCGAAGGCCGCTTTGAATATATTGATAAACTGTTGAATGGATTTAAGCCCAAGGAAGTGTTATTCGAGAAAAGCAAGCGTAGCCAATTCATCGAGCATTTTGGCGATAAGTTTTATTCCTACGGCCTGGAGGATTGGGTTTTTACCGATGAGTCGGCCCGCAACAGACTGCTGAAACATTTTGAAACCAAGTCTTTAAAAGGGTACGGCGTCCACAATTTAAAATACGGGATAGTGGCTGCAGGTGCCGTGATGCACTATCTCGACCTCACACAGCATCATAAGGTACAGCATATTAACGGACTATCGCGAATTGAGGAGGATAAATACGTTTGGTTGGATAAATTTACTATCCGCAACCTCGAACTGTTTGGCACCGTAAACGAAGGAGGCAACTCCCTGGTTTCGGTTATCGATAAAACAGTATCGCCCATGGGTAGTCGCATGCTTAAGCGATGGGTGGCCCTGCCACTGAAGGAAGTTAAATTGATAGAAGATCGCCTGGAGGCGGTGGAGTGTTTTTTTAAGCAGCCCGATCTGAAAGAGGATCTGGAGGATTACTTACGTCCGGTGGGTGATCTGGAGCGTTTGGTTTCAAAAGTTGCCGTGGGTAGAGTGTCACCAAGAGAAGTGGTGCAAATAAAGATGGCGCTGCGGGCAGTGGAGCCTATTAAAAAAGGTTGCGAAGAGAGCGGAAACAGCACGCTAAAAGGTATTGGTGAGCAGCTGAACCCATGCAGCTCCATACGTCAACGGATAGAAAATGAAATAGCAACCGATCCACCGGCTCAAATTAATAAAGGAAGTGTGATAGGGCAGGGGGTGAGCTCCGAGTTAGATGAGCTGCGTAAGATTGCGTTTTCAGGAAAGGATTATCTCGACAGCATGGTACAACGCGAGATAAAACAAACTGGCATCCCTTCTCTTAAAATAAGTTTCAATAACGTTTTTGGGTATTATCTCGAAGTGAGGAATGCCCATAAAGATAAGGTGCCACAGGATTGGATACGCAAGCAGACACTCGTAAATGCCGAAAGGTATATCACAGAGGAACTAAAGGAATATGAATCGAAAATATTGGGTGCCGAAGAAAAAATTCTGACACTCGAAACACAACTGTTCAATGATCTGGTGATGAGCTTGGGTGAATATCTGCCCGCCATCCAACTAAATGCAAATCTATTGGCAAAATTGGATTGCCTGTTGTCATTTGCCACTGTGGCGGCTCAAAATAAATATGTACGCCCCATTGTTGAAGATAATCAGGTGATAGATATTAAATCGGGGCGTCATCCTGTGATAGAAAAACAATTGCCAGTGGGCGAAGAGTATATCCCTAACGATGTTTATCTCGACAACGAAAAACAACAGATCATCATCATTACCGGACCTAACATGGCCGGTAAGTCCGCCTTGTTGCGTCAAACGGCTTTAATTGTGTTGTTGGCGCAAATCGGAAGTTTTGTGCCCGCAGAATCGGCCAGAATTGGCGCTGTTGACAAGATATTTACCCGCGTGGGGGCTTCGGATAATATCTCGGCGGGGGAATCTACTTTTATGGTGGAGATGAATGAGGCCTCCAGTATATTGAACAATATATCGGCGCGTAGTCTTATCTTATTCGATGAACTTGGTCGTGGTACAAGTACTTATGATGGTATATCCATAGCCTGGAGCATTGTAGAATACATACACGAAAACAAACGAGCCAAGGCCAAAACCTTGTTTGCCACTCACTATCACGAACTCAACGAGATGGAGCGTACCTTCGATCGTTGTAAAAATTATAATGTTTCGGTAAAAGAAGTGGATAACAAGGTGATATTTCTGCGCAAGCTCGTGCGTGGTGGTAGCGAACACAGCTTTGGTATTCATGTGGCACGCATGGCCGGTATGCCCAAGAGCGTGGTGAATCGTGCCAACCAAATATTGGCTGAATTAGAGGGTGCCAACCGAAAGGGAGGGCTGTCGAAACCGGTGAACGAAATGGGGCAGCACCGCGAAGGATACCAAATGAGCTTTTTTCAGTTGGACGACCCTGTGCTAAAGCAAATCCGGGATGAGATAGCCAACACCGACATTAACAATTTAACCCCCATGGAAGCCCTGAATAAACTGAACGAAATAAAAAAGTTTGCGGGTATTCGATGATATTTTATTCTGATAATCAGAGAGCTAAAAATGTAGGTCTGAAAAAGTTTTGGTAAAAGCTAAAAAAAATTTGTACGTAAACGAAAATGCCCTATATTTGCATCCGCAATCACGAAATATCATATGCAAGTAACGATGCGCATTACATGATTGCTGCACTTAATGCGAAAATAGCTCAGTTGGTAGAGCACGACCTTGCCAAGGTCGGGGTCGCGGGTTCGAGTCCCGTTTTTCGCTCTCCGTGAAAAAAGAACACAATGCGTGTTCTTTTTTTTTCAGGATGCTCGAGTGGTGGAATTGGTAGACACGCAAGACTTAAAATCTTGTGTCCATTAGGACGTGCGGGTTCAAGTCCCGCCTCGAGTACAGGTATTAATAAACCATCCAAATTATCAGAAACCTTAGCCAAACATGGCTGAGGTTTTTTCGTTTTAAAGGAGGTGAGCGGGAGTTTACGTTTAGATACTACTTACTTTATTCGCTGAATGGCCTATTCGTGCTTCCTAAGCATTGTGTTTTTTAGCTTTCATCCTAAAATTCTACCCTTATTCCAGTTATGCTGTCAATGGTCTTTTTTGTGGCCAATATGCCCTATTTGGGATAAATGTTTCCCGATGTTTAATCTTTTAATCAGAATTTAGTGCTGGTACTTGCCATACGTTTCATTCGTGTGTTCGGGTATGCTCACACCTAATAAATTGATTTTACACCAAAACACAAATAAAATAAGGCGGATGGCTTTATTCAATATAGGTTTGTGTCCGGAATTTTGTACGCAATCATTTATGGGCCAGCCCAAATAATTTATGAATAGTTCAGGTTAAAATTCCAAGGATTGGAAAATTAAAACACTTTAAAATTATAGGGAATGAAGAAAGTTATTATTGCATTGTTAAGCTGTTGTTTTATTATTGGGTGCAGTACCGATACTACAGTTGTTTTTCCTAACAAAATTACGGTTGAAGGAGATGCCTTTGTGGATGAATATGGCCGCGAGGTAATCCTGCACGGCATTAATGTAGTTAATAAAAATCCAAAAGATCAATACCTTTATAAAGGTGGACCGGAATTTTATAAATTATTGAAACAGCAAGGATTTAATAGTATCCGCTTTGTTATTATTTGGGATGGTGTTGAGCCGGAGCCTGGTGTTTACAACGATGACTACCTTGCCGAGATAGATAAACGTATTGAATGGGCGGCGGCCAACGATTTGTTTGTCGTATTAGATATGCACCAGGATTTATTCAGCATCAAATATGCGGATGGAGCACCGGAATGGGCCACCATTACCGATGGAAAGGAACATACTACCGGCGCAATTTGGAGCGATGCATATATGCTCAGTGAAGCCGTTCAAACGGCCTTCGATCATTTCTGGAACAATACCCCCGCACCGGATGGTATGGGCATTCAAGATCATTACGCCAAAGCATGGAAGCACGTAGCCAAGCGATATGCCAACAATCCGCATGTTATTGGGTATGATATAATGAATGAGCCCTTTGCCGGGTCTTCGGCAAAAATGGTAATGGAGGCCATGTTAACCGCCTATGGTGAATTGGTTTATAAAACGCAAGGCAAAACCCTTAGCGAAGAACAAATCATGATGATTTGGGCGGATCAACGCAGTCGTACCAAAGCACTTGACTTACTGTCGACAGAAGAAAACTATGCATATGTTATTGATGCCCTGTATGCGTTTAACGCGGGTTTTGAATCAACGCACCTGCAAGCCATGTATCAAAGAGTGGCCAACGAAATTCGTGAAGTAGATCAGAAATCCATTTTGTTTCTGGAGCATAGCTATTTCAGCAATATGGGAGTTCGCAGTAGTATTGAACGCGTAAGGCTTAAAAATGGGCAGCCGGATCCGCTAGTTGCCTATGCACCGCATGGTTACGACTTGGTGACGGATACGAAAGATGCGGCTGGAGCCAGGTCGGAACGTGTAAATTTTATTTATAAGCGGATTAAGGAAAAGGGCGAACAGCTTAAAATGCCGGTGTGGTTAGGCGAATGGGGAGCTTATTACAGTCATGGCGAAGAAATTGTCCCGGTTGCGCAATATGCGGTTAGCCTTATTGAAAAGTACAAGTTTGGCCAGGCCTACTGGTCGTACGATCCGGGGACTGAAAAGAAAGCTTATTTCACCCATGCATTGTTACGGCCCTATCCCGCTTATACCAATGGAAGAATATTGTCCTATGGTTTTAATCGCGAAACAGCTGTATTTGAAATGGTCTGGAAGGAGAATGCCGGCACTAAAGAGGCGACCATGGTTTTTATTCCTGAGGTGGAGCGTATTAATAAAAGCGAATTACCGGCCGGATCTGTACTTAAGGCGCTGAAAGGAACAAGGCATGGCTGGTTGCTTATTCAGCCAACCGGAAGAGTAGAAACACGCACGCTTAAGTTAAATTTAAACTAATGAGCTTCGTTATGAACAGAAAAATTTATGCAATAATACTGATGTTCGGCCTTCTTTCCACCATCTCCTTAGCGGGGAATAAGAAGGTATTGATTTTGGGCATTGATGGGTGCAGACCCGATGCCTTGCTGGCAGCCAACACACCAAACATTGATAAACTATGGCAAAATGGTGCCTATTCGTTTACTACACAAACCGACGAGATAAGCAGTAGCGGGATTTGTTGGACGGGTATGTTAACGGGGGTTTGGCACGATAAGCATAAGGTGGTATCTAATGCTTACAAAAACCCAAACATTGAAGAATACCCACATTTTTTCCGTCGCATTAAAGCGCAATATCCTGATTTAACAACAGCTTCCATTGTTAATTGGAAACCCATTCACAATATACTGCAAGAGGGCGATGCCGATATTCAAAAAAGGCGTCTTTTTGATTGGTGGGTGACGTGTAAAGCTAAAAGGACGGTTAAAAAACAAAATCTGGATGTTTTATTCGTAGCACTCGATGCCGTTGATCATGCCGGCCATGTTAATGGTTTTTCACTGGATAGCAGTAAGTATTTAAAGCAGATTGAAAAGGCCGACAAACAGCTTGGAAAAATTATTAAAGCACTAAAAACACGAAAGAACTACCAGAACGAAGACTGGTTGGTAATTGTTACAACCGATCATGGCGGCAGTGCTTATGGGCATGGAAAGAATATCCCGGAGCACACCACTATTTTTTACATCGCCCACGGGCCAAGTGTATCAAAAGGTAAGATAATGGAAGATGTAAATGTGGTTGATGTGGCCGTAACGGCACTACATCATTTGGGTGTTGAAGTAAGGGAGGAGTGGCAGTTGGACGGCAAATCAGCCGGATTAAAATAAGTAGTGCATCTAAGAAAACTAGGATGTTCTTATAGCCACTAAGTAGTAAATTACTAAAGAATTAAGATAATGGTGTTGCAGACGGTCGATTTGTCAATTGTCCTCGGATATTTGCTGATAACGATTATAATTGGGCTGGTGCTTAAGAAAAGAGCCCAAAGTGATATTTCTTCCTACTTACTGGGCGGAAAAAAAATACCCTGGTACATGCTGGGGCTCTCAAATGCATCGGGTATGTTTGATATTTCCGGTACCATGTGGCTGGTGACTCTCATATTTGTTTATGGCTTAAAAAGTATTTGGATTCCCTGGTTATGGCCTGTCTTTAATCAGGTTTTCCTGATGATGTACCTGTCTGCCTGGTTGCGTCGTTCTAACGTTACAACAGGTGCCGAATGGATTAGTTTTCGTTTTGGAAATGCGGGTGACGGACGACTATCGCACGCCGTAGTTGTGGTGTTTGCGCTGATTATTTGTCTGGGCTTTTTGGCCTATGGTTTTATAGGCCTCGGCAAGTTTGTACAGATATTTATTCCCTGGGAGTTATTTTCCGATTTTGTGCCATTTGATGTGCCGCCGCACTATGTGCCTCATATTTACGGTATTGCATTTACGTCTTTTGCTGTTTTTTACTCCATAATGGGAGGTATGTCCGGTATTGTTTGGGCCGATGTTGTTCAGTACCTTATCATGACGGTTTCAGCCATTGTGATTGCAGTTATCGCTATTGCTGCATTGGACGGTCAAACATTAAATGTGCCTGATGGCTGGATGAGCCCATTTTTTAAATGGAAATTGGATTTGGATTGGAATGGGATTATCCATGAAGTAAATGATAAGATAAAAGCCGATGGGTACTCGCTTTTCAGTGTCTTTTTTTCGATGATGTTATTTAAAGGAGTCCTGGTTAGTCTGGCTGGCCCGGCACCCAACTATGATATGCAGAAAATCCTTTCAACCGGTTCGCCTAAAGAAGCGGCTAAAATGAGTGGTTTTGTAAGCGTGGTCTTACTTCCGGTTCGTTACTTAATGATAGCAGGTTTTGCTGTTTTGGCCATTTTACATTACGATAAACTGAACCTGTTGGTCGCCGGAAAAATCGATTTCGAACAGATATTGCCCTCGGCCATCAGTGCCTTTGTACCTGTTGGCTTTATGGGTTTATTGTTGGCCGGGTTATTGGCGGCATTTATGTCAACCTTTGCCGGAACCCTGAATGCGGCCCAGGCCTATATTGTCAATGATTTATACCTGAAGTACTACAATAAGAAGGCCACCAACAAGCAAATTAAAACAACCAATTACGTAACCGGACTCCTTGTGGTCGTTATCAGTATTGTGTTCGGTTTTTTTGCAGGTGATGTTAATTCTATCTTGCAATGGATTGTATCTGCCCTATTTGGAAGTTATGTGGCATCCAATGTGCTAAAATGGCATTGGTGGCGCTTTAATGGTTCGGGTTTCTTTTGGGGGATGGTAGCAGGTCTTGTACCGGCTTTGCTTTTTCCTTATATCTTCAGCGAAACTTTAGATTTGTACTATTTCCCTTTGCTGCTGTTGCTTTCAGTTGCCGGATGTATCATCGGCACATACCTGTCGAAACCAACTGATGACGAAACATTAATGAACTTTTACAAGAAAGTACGCCCCTGGGGTTTTTGGAAACCTATCCATGATAAAGTGGTAGCAGAAGACCCTTCCTTTACCGCTAACAAGGATTTTGGAAAGGATATGTTAAATGTTATTGTTGGTATTGTTGCACAAACCTGCCTGGTCGTTATCCCTATTTATTTAGTACTCGGGAAGCACCTGCCAATGGCGATAACAATAGGAATAACCATTGTCTGTGCAGTTATCCTCAAAAAAACATGGTGGAATAAATTAGACGAAAACGCATAAACACGTGATAAGATGATTAAAAAAAGAATAGAGAAAGTTAAAACACAATTTAAAGACTTGATTGGTAGAGTTAACCCGGAGGAAGATATTTCAAATGGGGTGTACACACGATTTGTTAATCCAATATTAACGCCTGCACATGTTCCATTAAATTGGCGGTATGATTTTAACCGCCAAACAAATCCTTTGTTTTTAGAGCGAATTGGGGTTAATGCTGTTTTTAATGCCGGAGCCATCAAGCTAAACGGAAAATACATTGTTGTGGCCCGTGTAGAAGGCGCAGACCGTAAATCTTATTTTGCCGTGGCAGAAAGTGATACCGGGGTTGATGGCTTCCGGTTCCGGGATAAGCCAATCACGATGCCGCAAACCGAGGAGCAGGATACCAATGTGTATGACATGCGTTTAACACAGCACGAAGATGGGTGGATCTATGGTGTTTTCTGCACCGAACGCAAGGATCCCAATGCGCCTGAAGGGGATACGAGCAGGGCCGTTGCAAAGGCCGGTATTGCCCGTACCAAAGACTTGATCAAATGGGAACGTTTGCCCGATTTGATTAGCCATTCGGGTCAACAACGTAATGTAGTGCTACATCCCGAATTTGTCAATGGTCTGTACGCCCTTTATACCCGACCTCAAGATGGTTTTATTGACGTTGGCGGCGGGGGAGGCATTGGCCTTGGCTATGTTAAGGACATGACAGTTCCGGCGCTCGATGAGGAAATTATTATCAATGCGAAACAGTATCACACAATTTATGAACTTAAAAATGGTTTGGGACCCGCTCCTTTAAAAACGCCACAAGGCTGGTTGCACTTGGCACATGGCGTACGTAACACCGCCGCCGGATTGCGCTATGTCCTTTATCTGTTTATGACCGATTTACAGGATATAAGCAAGGTAATTCATCAGCCGGGCGGTTATTTTATGGCCCCTGAAGGTAACGAGAGAGTTGGGGATGTCTCAAATGTATTATTTTCAAACGGTTGGCTTGCCGATGACGACGGGACGGTGTATATTTATTACGCATCGTCAGACACACGTTTGCATGTAGCCAGGTCATCCCTAACGCAACTGGTAGATTATGTAACAAGCACGCCTGAAGATGACTTATTTTCACATTTGTCGGTTAAAAAAATTAATGCGTTAATTGAGCATAATAGAGAGCATTTCAGAATTAACTAGTACTTCAAATAAAATCCGTATATTATCGCATTTCCTTAAAATCATTAAATAATAACATCAAACAAATTCCTTATGTATCGCAGCAAAGTTTTAAGCCTATTTCTCGTAGCTCTGGTATTACTTGTAGCATCATGTTCTGGTAAGATCGAAAAAAAACCGGGCAATGCTTTAATCGGGTATGTTGACCCATTTATCGGAACCGGATTCCATGGACACACTTTCCCTGGTCCGGTAATGCCGCATGGCATGGTTCAGCCCGGACCGGATACGCGCTTAAATGGATGGGATGCGAGTAGCGGTTATCATTATAGCGACAGTACCATTTATGGCTTTTCGCAAACACACCTTAGCGGCACTGGCATTGGCGATATGGGCGACCTGTTGCTATTGCCTTTTACCGGAGAAGAAGATGATAAGCCGATAGCCTTATTTGACAAGAAAGATGAACATGCCGAAGTGGGGTACTATAAGGTTAGGTTTAAAAACTTTGATGTGGAGGCCGAACTAACAGCCGGTATGCGGGTGGCTTATCACCGGTACATGTTCTCGGGAAAGGAAACTAAAAGGGTGCTGTTGGATGTGGGGCACATACTTCAGCGCACTTGGGGGCATTCAAATATGGCCAATGAGTTTGAAATTATTGACCGGCAAACTATACGCGGACTGAAATATTCAAAAGGATGGGCGCAGGATCATAGGGTGTATTTTTACCTTCGCTTTTCAAGCCCATTTATCCTGAACGAAGTTAATATCAATGGCGATGATGTAGATGCCTCTGCCGAATCCTATCAGGGGAAGAATGTACATGCCTACCTTCAGTTTGAAGAACTTAAAACCGATGAGGCACTTGAAATTAAAATTGGTATATCCGCAGTAGATATGGAGGGTGCCGAAAATAATTTAAAATCCGAGATGCCAAATTGGGATTTTAAAGCCTTGAAAGAGCGCAACCAAAAAGCCTGGGAAAAGGAGTTAGAACGGATTAAGGTATTTACCGGGGATAAGGATAAAAAAACCACATTCTATACGGCCCTTTATCATTCGTTAATTGCACCAATGATTTATCAGGATGCCGATGGCCGTTACCGGGGCATGGATTTGCAAATTCATCAGGCAAAGGAAGGTCATACCAACAACACGGTTTATTCATTGTGGGACACCTTTAGGGCCTTACATCCTTTAATGACTATTATTAATGAGAAAAAATCAGTGGATTGGGTGAATAATCTACTGGTTAAATATCAGGAAGGCGATTTTTTGCCCAAATGGCCTTTGTGCGCTAATTATACGGGAACCATGGTGGCCTATCCGGCGGTAGCCAATATCGCCGATGCATTATCTAAAGAACTGCCCGGTATCAACAAACAGCTTGCGCTTGAGGCGTCGGTCAATAGTGCCAGGTATAAACCGGAGTTGATAGCCAATGTTACACATATAGGTAAACGGGAGCTAATGCCGCTGTATAATAAATTTGTGGATGCAGGCACTTACATTCCGGCCGACTCCATTGCCAAATCCGTTTCGTACGGATTAGAAATGGCCTATTACGATTGGTGCATTGCACAAATTGCAAAGCTTACGGGCGATGAGGAATTATATCATGAGTTTGATAAAAGGGGGCAATACTATCGTTTTTATTTTGATAAAGAAACAGGCTTTATGCGCGGTAAAAATGCGGATGGAACCTGGGTTACCCCATTCCATCCCAGATATTCGAGCCATGATGAGTCGGAGTATGTGGAAGGGAATGCCTGGCAATGGACTTGGTTTGTGCCCCATGATTTAAACGGTTTTGTGGATTTGTTTCCGGATAAAGCACATTTCATTCAAAAGTTAGATTCGCTGTTTACAACTTCATCAGAGGTATTAGGCGAAGATGCCAGTGACGATATTACCGGTTTAATCGGTCAGTATGCGCATGGCAATGAGCCCAGCCATCATATTGCATATTTTTACACCTATCTGGGCCAGGCATGGAAAACGCAGGAGTTGGTTGATAAAATCCTGCATGAGTTTTATCCACCAACCCCCGAAGGCATAATTGGCAATGAAGATTGCGGTCAGATGTCGGCCTGGTACATTCTCAACGCCATGGGCTTTTATCAGTTAACTCCGGGTGATCCTACCTATGTTATTTCGCGGCCTTTATTCAATAAGGTGGAGATAGCGCTTGAAAACGACAAGGTTTTCACTATCCAAGTCGAAAATAATTCAAAAGCCAATAAATACGTCCAACATGCCAGTTTGAACGGAACGCCTCTTCCAGAGCTCTTATTTGGGCATAAGGATATTAAAAAGGGAGGATTGCTAAAAATCATAATGGGCGATAAGCCTAAGTTCAATAACTAAATTATTGGTGTCCGGTAAACCTTTTTTAATTAACTCTCAAACGTAATGTTTTGTTGGTGTAGGGAGGTCTTTAATTAGATTTGGGCTTGGCTTCCGCCTCAGAGAATTTCCGTTAATAAAATCAGGTTAGGTGGCGTTAAAAAATCCGGGCTGTTTGAGCGCAGCGAGTTTCCGGATTTTAGCCAACTAATATGATTTTTAGTCCCGAAATAAGTTTTTGTTGCTTTTTTTTCAAAAAAGCTTACAAAACTATAATCGGGATGCAGCGGCGGCCTTTTTTTGCTAACTTTTTGGGGCTGTAGCCAAAAAGTTAGAGCCCGTGCGGCTAGAGCACTAAATTAAGATGCAAATGTTTTACCGGACAATAGTGTAACTAAATATCGAAACCCTATCCTCACTGTTTGGTAGCCCGGCCAATAAGGGGATAGGCTTTAGCGGACGTTTTATTTGGCACCAATACTCCATCGGCTTGTTAGTAAGCATCGGCTAATAATTTGTCTGGTTTTTTAAAATTAGCAAGTAAAAAACTTACCTATCGTTATTCCAATGGCGATAATGTAATACCCATTTAAATATACCGTACCCCGGATGGGGATTTCCAGCGGACTTAATTCCTGCAGGCAATGCTTTGTTATATCCTAACTTGAGCGAGCCATAAGCCATTTTGGTTTTGGCTTGCCCACCCCACATACCCCACATTTCATATTTGGGAATAAAGAAGCGCATAGTTTTTTACCCCAAATAGTCTACATTCATACCAAGTATGGCTTATTTATGTAGTAGAGCGTATTCACTTAATATATTTGTGATGCAGTTTTATTAAATCAGTTTTTATGAACAGGTCATATCTATTAGTTGTACTTCTCTTATTTTCCGTGGCAGGCTATGGTCAAAAGACCATTAGCGGAAAAGTAACCGAAGAAGGAAGTAATCTACCTCTTCCGGGGGTGAGCATTTTAATCGAAGGAACCCATGTTGGCGCCATCACAGATATGGATGGGAACTATCAATTAAAGAATATCCCTGATGATGCCCTATTGGTGTATTCTTTTATCGGTTTTATAACTCAAAAAGTTGCCGTTAAAGGAAGAAAAATTATTGATGTTACTTTAGTACCTGACGTTACTAACCTTGACGAGGTAGTTGTTGCCGCCTTAAATATTAAGCGGGACAAAACATCACTGGGATATTCCGTTTCGCAATTGGGTAGCGATGAGGTGAATATAGCCAAAGAAAACAATGTGATGAACTCCTTGAGCGGCAAGGTTTCAGGCCTGCAAATAGCACAAAATAAGAGTGGGGTCGATGGTTCGAGCCGTATCTTACTTCGCGGTGTTACAACCATTGAAGGGGCAAACCGCCCTTTGATTGTCATTGATGGCATTCCGGTTAGTAATAACGCAGGAGGTACAGAACAATGGTGGGGTGGAGTCGATCAGGGCGATGAGCTTTCTGACATTAATCCGGATGATATTGCTTCTATAAGTGTACTTAAAGGGGCAGGTGCTTCGGCTGCCTATGGTTCGTTGGGTATGCACGGCGTCATTCTGATTACGACAAAATCAGGGACCAGGAAGAATGGGATTGGGGTTGCTTTTAATAGTTCTCTTACAACATCGCACCTCATGCTGACACCTGATTTGCAAAATGAATATGGAACCGGTGCTTATGGCCAGTTTGCACCCATTGGCAGCGATGGCAGGCCCGTACTCGATTATCCTTTTTCGTGGAGCTGGGGACCAAAGATGGAAGGGCAACAGTACACCAATTGGTTAGGCGAACAAGATACTTTTACTCCTCAGGGAAATCCATACAAGGAATTTTATCGTACGGGAGTATCATTCACCAACTCGCTTGCCTTGCAAAATCAATCCGACAAATCGTCTTTCCGCTTGTCAATTACGAATCAGGATACCGATGGTATATTGGAAGGTAATACCTTAAGCAAGCAAACATATAACCTAAGGGCTTCTACTAAACTAACCGATAAGCTCAATGTCGATGGTAAGGTGACTTATATTACTTCAGAGGTTGAAAATCGTCCGGATTTGGCCGAAGGCGCTGCTAATACGTCGCTAATGTTATCTCTTATGCCTCGCGATATCGAATTGATAGATGTTAAAAACAACACGAAAAATGCAATGGGCAACGAGCTGAAATGGCATAACGACAATTATTTCAATAATCCATATTGGGCAATTGATAACGTCAGAAACTATAGTAAGCGCGATCGTTTTCAAGGGATGTTCTCTCTTACCTGGGATGTAAACGATAAAATTAATGTCAATGCCAAGTCAGGGGTGGATTATCTGGTAAATAATTTTACCAAGCACTCAACAAGAGGTTCGTTGGCACAAAAACAAGGTCGCGGCGAATATGCTCATTACGAGGGTGTTTCGGATAATTGGAATACCGATTTGTTGGCCACCTACAAAACAGATGTTAAAAATATAAATGTTACGACCAGTCTGGGCACAAATTATCGTGTTAACAACATACGGTCTATGCGATTGTATGGCTACGACAGTAAGGTGGATGGTTTTTATAATATCAGCAATTATCAAACGGCCTATAGCGAGGAAATGCGTTCTCAAAAAATTGTTTATTCATTTTTGGGTTTAGCACAGATTGGGTTTAAAAACCTCTTGTATTTCGATTTTACTTTGCGTAATGATAACTCATCGGCTTTGCCAAAGGATAACAATTCATACTGGTATCATTCCGAAAATATTAGTTTTCTTTTTAGTGAGCTGCTTAATGTGGATAAGGCGGTGTTCAGTCGTGGTAAAATACGTGGATCGTATGCCAGGGTTGGTAACGACACATCGCCATATAGAACCCAGTATACATATCGAATTAGTCAAACGCAAACCTTGCCTTACCCCATTGCATCATTACCCGAAACGCTACCCTCCACCACATTAAGGCCCGAAACAACGAACTCGTGGGAAGTGGGTGCAGAATTAGGTTTTTTTAAAAATCGATTAAGCTTTGATTTCACCTATTACCAGGCACATTCCACAGATCAAATTATGGCCGTACCCATTTCGGTAACCAGTGGTTTTAGCCATAAAGTTATTAATGCAGGCAGCATTGACAATAAGGGTGTTGAGCTGATGATTAATGCAATTCCAGTTGAAAAGGAGCATTTTAAATGGGATGTGGGCCTTACTTATACAAAAAGTAACTCAACCGTTAAGGAATTAAATGAAGGTCTTGAAAGTATTACACTTAACGATATTAAAACAGTAACCGTCGAAGCTCGTAAAGGCGAGGAGTTTGGATCAATATATGGTTACGATTTTAAGCGGGACAAATTTGGCAATAAACTTATTAGCGACCAGGGCCTGGCCATACGCAACGATGAGCGTACCCGCCTGGGAGATATGAATCCTGATTTTTATGGAGGTATTACCAATAACTTTAATTACAGGAACTGGTCGCTCAGAACATTGATAAGCTACCAGGTTGGAGGTGATTTTTATACTTATGGCCGAACGTACCGAATGATGTTTGGAACCGACGCCCGGACATTATATGGACGTGAAACGGGAATTGTTGAGGATGGAATAAATGAAAATACCGGTCAGGAAAATACGGTAAATATTCCGGCTATGACCAAGCACTTCACGGATTTTTATGTGAATGATATTTCGTCAGACTACATTTTGGATGCCACCCACGTTAAACTTAAAGAAGTAGTACTAAGTTACCGAATGCCTTCGTCAATGCTAAAAGGAACTTTTATTCAAGGTGCATCACTTTCGTTAGTAGCTCGCGATTTATATTTCCTGTATAATGCTGCGGGCGATATCGACCCACAGAGTGGGTATAGCAGTGGTACCACAGGTGTTGCTTTGGAGCATTCCGCATTGCCAAGTACACGATCGTTCGGGGTGGATTTGAAACTTAACTTCTAAAAAACGAAACCATGATATTTTTAAAATATAAAACCTTGGCTATGGCACTGTTCGCAATGGGCTTATTTGCGTGTCAAGACTTACTAGAAGATGCTTACGAAAATCCCAATGCAGTTACTGAAATAGATGAATCCGCTTTGTTTGCCAAATCTTTACGCGAACTCTTTATAAGTAGTAGCGATCTGTCGGTGTATCGCTTCTCGGGGCAATATGCGCATTATTTTGTTGCAGGAAGCGATCCGCGCAAGCCGGATTTATATGGCGATGGATTTGATGTGTACTATAATGAAATAAGTTCTAAATTATACTTATTGATCATCAAAGATATTGAGGAGGTATTGCAAATTACAGCAAAAGGAGAACGGAAAAACGAATTGCGATATACGTTGGCCGACATTGTTTCCGTACTGGGTTTTGTAAAGCTTACGGATGCTTTTGGTGACATACCCTACACCGAAGGGGGAAAGGGAAAAGCGGATGAAATTATCACGCCTAAATACGATAGTCAGGAATATATTTACAACGATATGATCGACCGACTAACTGCCAGTATTACTACTATTGGTAGTGCTAATCCTGATTTAGGCTTTAAAAATGCAGATTTTTTGTTTCACAACGATATGGATAAATGGATGCGGTTTGCCAACTCCATTCGTTTGCGGCTGGCCATGCGTATGCGCAATGCAGCTCCCGATAATGCGGCAGCTATTGCACAGCAATGCTTGCAATTGCCCTTGATGGATAAGGTTGAACACGATGCATGGATGATTGAAACCGAAGATGCCGGAAACCCATGGTATTTGCTAAAAACAGTATTCCCCCAGATTAAAGTATCCGATAAGTTTGTATCGATGCTGGCATCAACCAATGATCCCCGCTTGGAAGTATTTGCAGCGAAAGATGGATACGGTGCTTATTCCGGCCAATTAAACGGCCTTAATGATTTTGCATTTGGCGAGTCAGATTTTCAAAATAAATCAGATATGGGCCACATGATCTCGTCAAAGGACAGTAAAATGTATTTGATGACGGCAAGCGAAACCATGTTGCTAAAGGCCGAAGCACTCCTTGTATTTAATAGGGATGTTGTAAAGGCCAATGCGGCTTACCGTAAAGCTATTGAGCTGTCAATGGAGCAATGGCAGGTGGATGGTGATTTGTCACAAGCCTACCTGGCATCGGGTATGGGCAACTTGTCCGGCTCAGATTATCAAATGGAAGAACAAATTGGCAATCAAATGTGGATATGTATAACCCCAAACTTTTTTGAATCATGGTCGCATATTCGTCGTACAGGATTTCCTGTAATAGAGCAAAGAACAGCACCGGAACTCGCCCCTGGAGTAACCAATGGATTCCTGCCTTCACGCTTTAAGTATTCGTCATTTGAATTAAGTGCAAATGGTGAAAATGTAAAAGAAGCAGTCGATCGTCAGGGACCCAATAAAATTGACACCCCACTTTGGTGGAGTAAATAATTATTAACAAAATACTATATTTATGAAAACATTTAGAATCTTAGGCCTGATGCTATTGGGCATGTTAATGGTACATTGTGGTAAAGAGGATGCCGTGGCTCCTATCGCTGATTTTCAATTCTCAGTGGATGGCATTGAAGTTGTTTTTGTTGGTGTTGCTACCAATGCAAGCAGTTATAGTTGGGATTTTGGCGATGGCAATACAAGTGACGAGCAAAACCCTACACACGTTTATGATAAGCCGGGTGATTATGAGGTAACTTTTACAGCTGCCGGAGATGGGGGAGCAGATAGCCAGACAAAAACGATTACAACGCTTCCAACAACCGAATACTTATTGACAGGGGGTGTTGCAGCATCCAGTGGTAAAACATGGTTATTAGACTTTGCGCATAGTGGAAAAGATGGTATTGGACAGGTGAAAAATAGCTTGACCATTGACTTGCCCCTGGATCAGGACGACCGTTTATTGGAGTGGGTTGGCTTGTTTCAAGGCTACAAAGATTCCTATACTTTTTATCATGATGGGAAATATAAAGTAGATAATGCTGATTTCCATGGCGGGACATTGGTATCGATGATTTATGCCAATGTAAGCGGATTGTTCAACCTTACCCCTTTCACCGAAGGTGGCGATGTGCTTGGCATTAGTTCCCAGCCGGACTTGGTTCCGCTTATGGATTTGGTTTATTCTCCCAAACAAGATGCGGTATGGTCGATAAATGAGGACGATTTTACCGTAGATGCGATAAATGTGAATGATGGCTCCGCTTTTACGGAAACATTCAAGGGTAAAAAGCAATTGGTTTTGAATGAGTATTTCGGATTTAAAGAATATTCAATTGTTGTTATTATTAAAGAAATTACGGAAACTCATTTGCATGTGGCAATTGCGCTTCACGGATCGCAAGATGATCCAAGCAAGCCTACAAACCTGGTGCATTTAACATTTTATGCGAAATAATAATTTTGTAAGCTTATTTATTTTTGAGGTAAGGGATATTTCCTTTACCTCTTTTTTTTGTGTAGCCTGCTTAAAAGGGGATAAGGAAAAATAGGAAGCACAACGACTCTGATATACATGGAATTTTACGGTGAAAAGTTTTAATAGCAACACCCTGCCTAAAACAAAAATAAATGATCCTGCGTCTTTGTGTCTCTGTGTTCATTGATAATGAGTTATTAATGAAAATCGTGAGTCGATAACCTTCCTTTTACCCCTTAAAAATGGTCGGAGCTGTTTTTTTAAAATGGTTGATGCAGATTTCCTTTTTAAATAGTAAAGTTTAAATTTGTCGGTAAATAGGGCTTCTAAGAAAGAGTATTGAAGCAACAGAGCGTTTTCTTATAGCCACCATATTGAGTTAATACAGGTAAACTTTACTTAAATGCAAAAAAATCGCTTTCTGAATAAGCCATTTGATTTATTAGACTCTTTTAAAGACAGGTTGTTTTTTGTGTTGTTTATAACCACCTATCTTATTCTGTTTTTAACTATCTATAAGCCCTTTAACCTCGAAGATTGGTATATCTTTTCCGGAGGAAACCAGACCCTGGCACTGGTGCTATTGGGCTTTATTGGTGGTGTATATTATTCTTTTTCACAATTAATCATGCGAAAAGTAATCAAGTTTCCCTTGTTTACAGTAAAGCATTTTGCGATGTGGACCCTGGTTGAAATCCTGTTGCTTACCTTATTGCTCACCATTATTTACGATGACGTCGAAGGTGTTTGGACGAATATATTTGAATACTTATCTAATTTAAAATATGCCTTTTTTACGTTGGTTTTGCCGTATAGCTTTGCCCTATCTATTTTATCGCTTTTTAAATCAAGAACCGAAATTATTGAACTTCGAAGTGCTCAAAAACCTGATGAGCTGGAAAATACTTTAATTAAATTTCCGGATGAGAATGGCAATGTAAAAGTGTCCATCCTGTCGCACGATGTACTATATTTGGTTTCTTCAGACAACTATGTCGATATCTATTATTTAGCAGATGGCCGGGTGCGAAAAGAGCTAATACGTAACTCTTTAAAGAAACTTGAACTGTTCCTTGAGGGGAAATCCATAAAACGCTGCCATCGCTCTTATATGATTAATGTAGAAAATATTGCGATGATTAAAAAGAGTGGGCAAAAGTTAAAACTTAAACTCAACCATATCGAAACGTTTTTACCCATATCTAAATCCTACAATGAGCAGTTTAAGTCGTATATAGGTTAGTGTTAGGATGTTACGAGTTGTTTGAAGTCCTGCCTCGGTTACAGGTTTATCAGGCCAAAACACACAAAAGTGCTTAAAGACAATAGCTAAGGCGCTTTTTTTATCGGGATACCCATAAAAAAGCATCAAAATAGATATGGGTCTAACACAAAAGTTGGTTCTGATCAAAAAAAGCGTTTGTTCTGAGTTTGTTTCGCTGTAAATTAAATCTTCCTATTTTTACAGAGCGTAAAAAGCAGGCATAAAGCAGGATAAAACCTTCAATTGGCGTATTACCCAAATACCCTTTTCAGTAAATCGGTTACTCTGGCCATGGGGTCTGTTCTTATTTTTTCTTCTTCGCCGGCTAATTTAAGAAAAAGGCCGTCCAGCGCTTTTTGGGTGAGGTAGGTTTCCAATTCCACATCTACCGGTTTCAGGTTGGCCAGTTCGCCCACAAACGAGGTGGCTACTTTATTGTAGTTCGATGTCATGCTATCCCATGTGTTGCCCGCCGAATACCCGGCCACTAAATCCTTATCGATAGACGCTTTTATTTTGGGGCTGTATAAGTCGAACAGGCTTTGGTAGGTTTTTGACTTAAAATAGTCTGTGGCCGCATTATCTCCACCTTTTAGTATATTCAAGGCATCCGTAATGGTCATGGCAGTGATGGCTTTATAAAAAACAGGGCCGGCTTCTTTGGCCGCATCTTCAGCAGCCCGGTTAATGCCCAGTACCACATCGTCAATTAATTTCTGTCCACCCGGTATTTTGTTGGCATTTTTTACGATAACATCCGCTTCGGGAGGAAGCAATATCTTCACCATCTCATCTTTAAAGTAGCCGTTGGTCATGGCCAAACGACTGGCGGCAGAGTCGCTGCCAACACGTAGTGCTTCTTTCAATCCCTGGGCTATCTCGTTTTCTGTAAGGGGTGCATCAGTTTCCATGGTGCTGATAACCTGTTGCAACTCGGCACAGGCCGTAAGGAGGGTGGCCACAAACGAAGCCAATAATAGTTTTTTAATCATGACGTTTTTTTCTTCTGGGTTGGTTGTTTTTATTTCTTTCGGAAGAAGATATACTCTTTATTGGAGCAAAGTACATTTCTTGTTTTTTTGTTGCTAAACAATTTGTTGATAAGCGCTTGCTGATTATTCTGTTTTAGCAAACTTTCGATGGTCTTTTTGTATTGTGGTTTATACCAAAATAAAAACACCCTTTGGTTTTGCTTTTCGGTTTTTGTTTTGGCCGTAAATGTGTCCTTTAAAGTATAGGGATGTATGCCCGAATAAAAGATTACCGTGGCAACGGTCATGGGCGTTGGTGTAAAATCCTGCACCTGCTCCAGTCTAAAATCCAGCTCTTTGGTTTCCACGGCCAGGCTGGCCATGTCTTCTATCCGGCTTCCCGGATGACTCGAAATAAAATAAGGTATGATCTGTTGATTTAAATCATTGGCCTTATTTATCTCGTCAAAATCCTCTTTAAATTTATGGAAAAGCTTAAAGTCCGGTTTGCGCATCAGCTTTAATACATTGCTTGAGGTGTGCTCGGGAGCCACTTTTAATCTACCCGACACATGGTGGGTAATAAGCTCTTTCATGTATTCCTTGTGGCTTTGTTGTTCTTTGGTGCTGCACAATTTGTTGTACAACATATCGTAACGTACTCCGCTGCCAACAAATGCTTTTTTAATGTCGTGCATCTTGTTCACCTTTTGGTAAATTTCGGTCATGGCAGAGTGATCGGTATTAAGGTTGGAGCATATGTTGGGGAAAATACAGGATGGACGTGCGCAACGCTCGCATATCTTTAAATCCTTGCCCTGCATCTTGTACATGTTGGCACTGGGGCCGCCCAAATCGGATAGGTAACCTTTAAAATCGGGCATTTGTGTTATTTGCCTTACCTCTTTTAAAATGGATTTTTCGGAGCGTGAGGCAATAAATTTGCCTTGGTGTGCCGAGATAGTGCAAAAACTGCATCCGCCAAAACATCCCCGGTGCATGTTCACCGAAAACTTAATCATCTCGAAGGCCGGGATAGTACCTTTTTTATTGTATTTGGGATGGGGCAACCGCGTGTATGGCAGGTCAAAGGAGGCATCCAGCTCCTTACTCTTCATGGGCGGATAGGGCGGGTTAATCACTATTTTAGCTTTGCCCACAGGTTGTATGAGCCTGGCGGCCTGCCATCGGTTCGACTCTTCTTCTACATGCCTAAAGTTCCTGGCGTATTTTACTTTGTCGTGCAGGCACTCTTCGTGCGACGATAGTTCCAGGTCTTTCCAATTCTTGTCGGGCGTTAACTCTCCATCTGTGTGCAGGTAAGCCGTTTGCGCTATGTTGGTGAGGGATTTAAACGGCACCCCTTTTTGCAGCAAACGGAGTATCTCTTTGAGTGGCATTTCGCCCATACCATAAACCAGCATATCGGCTTTGGTGGTTGCTAATATGCCGGGCATCAGCTTGTCACTCCAATAATCGTAATGGGTAACCCGGCGTAACGAGGCTTCAATACCGCCCAACAAAATGGGTACATCGGGATAAAGCTTTTTGAGTATTTTTGAATATACCTGCGAGGCGTAATCGGGCCGAAAACCAGACTTGCCGCCGGGCGTGTAGGCATCGTCGCAACGCAAGCGTTTACCGGCGGTATAATGATTTACCATTGAATCCATACTGCCTGCGGTAACCCCAAAAAACAGGCGGGGAACACCCAGTTTTTTAAAGTCGCGCAAGTCGTCGCGCCAGTTGGGTTGAGGAACAACAGCCACTTTAAGTCCTTCTGCTTCAATGATTCTGGCTATTACTGCCGGCCCAAATGACGGGTGATCGATATAGGCATCGCCACTAAACAGTATAACATCCAACTCTTCCCATCCTCGTTCCTTTACCTCCTTTGCTGTGGTAGGTAACCAATCGCTTATTTTATATCGCACGGTAAAATTATTTGTAGGCAAAGGTAGTGATAATTCGAGAATTACAGATGGAGTTATGAGGCGCATTGAAAATATTACCTCTACTTTCAAAATCAAAGCATTTTAACTTTCTTTGTAACAAGATAGAAACCACATAGCTGCTGTAATGACAAATAATAAAGCGGGGAAGAGCATGCACTCGTCCATCGAAAAATTTTTCCTCCACCTTCATCCGGTAAAAATCGATAGGCGTGCCTTAAAGTTCAGCCGTACCTTTGGTTTGGGCGGAATCCTGGCACTACTTTTCGTTATCCTGGGACTAACGGGTTTGCTCCTGCGCTTTTCGTATATACCTACCGTACAGGATGCCTACGGTTCCGTTGTTGCCTTGCAAAACAATACCCTGTATGGACAGTTTATCCGTAACATGCACCACATATCGGCCAAGTTGATGGTGATTGTGGCGTTCCTGCATATGATACGTACCTACTACTCGCAGGCCATCTATAAAAAAAGAGCGGAGAACTGGATTTACGGTCTCATCCTGATGTTTATGGTGATTGTATCCTCCTTTACCGGTTACTTGCTTCCATGGGATCAGCTGGCCTATTGGGCTGTAACGGTTATTACCCAAATAATTGAGTATGTACCTTTTGTGGGTCATCCGCTGGCCAATATGGTACGGGGCAGCACTGTAGTAGATGGCAATACGCTGCTTAACTTTTATACTTTACATACAGGCATATTACCCCTGCTGTTTATATTTTTAATGAGCATGCACTTTTGGCTGGTTCGCAAAGCCGGCGGGGTGGCTCTACCCCAAAGTGATAGCAAGGAAAAGGTAAATGTGATGCCCCATTTAATTTGGTTGGAGATAATGGTGGCCTCCATTGTGATAGCCGCTATATTTCTGTTCTCGGCGTTTTATCATGCCCCATTGCTCGCTGAGGCCAATCCACTCAACAGCCCCAACCCCAGCAAGGCGCCCTGGTATTTTTTGGGAGCGCAGGAATTGCTGCTGCATCTGCATCCCGTTTTTAGTGCAGTCATTCTGCCACTATCCGTCGCCGTTTTCTTTTTTTACTTGCCCTATTTTAAATACGATCATTTAAACACCGGCGTTTGGTTCAACTCTCCTTTGGGCAAAAGGATGACTATTCATTCGGCTATTGTGGCCTTTGTATTTACTTTTGTGCTGATATATTTGTTAGAACATTTTTTGCACTTTGATATTTGGTTGGCTCCCCTGGGCAGTTGGGTGGCTACGGGACTTATCCCATTTTTAATATACACACTGCCCATGGCTGCTTATTTGATGTATTGGAAAAAGTATCATGCAGCAAAAACCGAAGAGTTGGTGATGGCCATTACTACCCTGCTCTTGTCCTCCTACCTGGTGATGATGCTGATATCGCTTTTGCTACGGGGTAAGGGAATGTTTTTAATAATATAGTGGTAAAAAAAACGTCAAATACTATGTTATTCTGGTTTTTGAATCAGTAATTCCGTAGATGAGTTTTGTTGATTTTGAAATAAAAATCTTATAAAATTACAGAACAGAAACAACAATGAAATTCGATAGAAGAAAATTTATAAAACGAATACTAATAGCCGCTGCATCCATTGAAGCGCTCTTTTTAATTAAAGGCGGAGTGAACAAGGTGGGGCATGTAGATAAAGAAAAGGAACTGTTTAGCGCCGGACGGGTAGATTCTTTTCAAAAAAATAAGACCTATCCCTTTGCCACCGGACAGTTTTTTTTGCGACGCTTTGAGGATGGTGGGTTTTTGGCTATGTCGGTTAAATGCACCCACTTGGGTTGTGTGGTTAACTCCAATCTGGAAACGGGTGGATTTAATTGTCCGTGCCACCGTTCGCAGTTCAATCGCTATGGCGAGGTGCTGATGGCACCGGCCACGCGGCCCCTGGATTTATTTTCTATTACTATAAAAAAGGGCGAGCTTTTTATCGACACGGAAACACCCGTTAAAAGAACCTCATTCGAAAAATCGCAGTTAACTTACGCATAATGGAGAATCGTAACAAAATAGAACGCATCACCCTCATAGCCCTAATCATTGCCTTAGTTTCGGTTCCGGTTTATACGGTGGTTCGTACGTACAGCGGTAACGATAACATGGAGCAGGAGAAAGCCCACTTCGTAGGTAAAGAGACCTGTATAGAATGTCACCTGAATGAGTACAATCAATGGGTGGGTTCCGACCACGACCTGGCCATGCAATATGCCAATGACTCCACCGTGTTGGGTAATTTTAATGATCAGACCATAGAATACAACGGCATGACCCATCGTTTTTATACACGTGACGGACTCTTTTTTGTGGAGACGGATGGCGAATCCGGAAAGCTGGAAGAGTTTCAAATAAAATACACCTTTGGCTATTACCCGCTTCAACAATATTTGGTAGAATTTGATAGGGGTAGGTTGCAGACCCTTCCGCTAACCTGGAATTCGAAGGATAGTGTTTGGTACCATATGGCCGAGGCCATTTATACCGATCAGATGATCGAGAGCGACAACTGGCTGCACTGGACTAACCAGGCACAGAACTGGAACGGCATGTGCGCCGATTGCCACTCCACCAACCTGGTGAAAGGCTACGATGCCGAAAACGATTCGTATCGTACCACCTGGAGCGAAATCAACGTGAGCTGCGAGGCTTGTCATGGCCCGGCATCCAAGCATTTAGAGTGGGCGGCCAAAGCCGATTATGCCCGCGACGAGCATAACAACTATGGGCTAACGGTGAAAACCAGCGGAATCGATAACAAAGAATATGTGGATCTTTGTGTGCGGTGCCATGCCCGCCGTGGTTCAGTTTCCGATTTTAACCACAGCTCCGATATTTACAATCATACCATCCCCAACTTGCCCATAGGCGAAAGCTACCATATCGACGGCCAAATTTTAGATGAGGACTATGTGTATGGTTCCTTTACCCAAAGCAAGATGTACATGCGCGATGTAGCATGTAACGACTGCCATAACGTACACAGTACCAAGCGCCTGTTCGAGGATAACCGCCTATGTACCCAATGTCATCGCGCCGACGATTATGATACCTACAATCATCATTTCCATAAATCGGCCGGAGAAGCGGGCGAAGCCGTTATTGCCGATGATGGTGTTCGGTTTGAGGTGGGAGAGGGCACCCGCTGTATTAACTGCCACATGCCGGCTCAGTTTTATATGGGCGTGGATTACCGTAACGACCACAGCTTGCGTGTTCCCCGTCCCGATTTGACCCAAACATTGGGAACGCCCAACGCCTGCAACCAGTGCCATGCCGATAAATCGACGCAGTGGGCCATCGATTACGTGAATAAATGGCACGGCATAGGTCGGCCTGCGCAATACGGAACCACTTTTAAAGAGGCGCAAACAGGCAGCGCAGAAGGTTTTGAGCAGTTGGTACATATTTATAACGATGAGGTCTATCCGGAAATAATTCGTG
This sequence comes from Saccharicrinis carchari, assembly GCF_900182605.1. NCBI lineage: Bacteria > Pseudomonadati > Bacteroidota > Bacteroidia > Marinilabiliales > Marinilabiliaceae > Saccharicrinis > Saccharicrinis carchari. The sequence continues at coordinate 161,163 of NZ_FXTB01000004.1, read as the reverse complement.
CCACCGCCATCCACCTGTTGGGTCAGCATTATCAGGCAAGGGGTAAGGATATCTTACTGGAAGCGCTACATAACTTTAACGGTCATATCCGTTACAATGCCCTGCAAAACCTTATGGTGGACGATCAAAAATCGCTGGATGCCGTGTTAAGTATGTTGAGCGACCAAACAGCAGCCATACGTATCGAGAGTGCATCCAAGTTAAACGCCGTGCCTGCGGGGCAAATTCCTGCCCAATACAAGGAACCCTTGGAAAAGGCAAAAAAGGAATATCTCGAAACCTTAAAATACAATGCCGATTTCCCCACGGGCAAATTCAACCTGGCTAACTTTTATTACAACCAAAAGCAATTGGACAAAGCCGAGGAATTTTACAAAAAGGCATTAGAACAGGACAAGGAACTACATGCCATAAAGATAAACCTGGCCCTTTTGTACAACAGTAAGGGAGAGTACCAAAAAACAGAGCTTTTGCTTAAAGATTATTTGAAGTACATGCCCGAGGACGGAAACACGCTATTTACTTATGCCTTGTTTCTTTCAGAGCGCCAGCGTTATGATGAGTCGATGGAATACCTGTTGAAAGCCGCCAGATATGCACCCGGCAATGCACGTGTGATGTACAACATTGCCATGATGTACGATTTTCAAAACAACCGGAAAGATGCCGAAACTTACTTGAAAAAAGCCCTGGACATCCATCCCAACGAACTTAGTTATTATATGGCGCTACTCAATTTATATGTAAAATATCAGCAGGTGCATAAGTCGAGGAAAATAGCGAAGGAGATTTTAAACAAGTTTCCCAATGTACCCGATAGAGATCAGATAGAAAGGGTTTTGGGAGAGTAGGATTATTACAGTGTATTTACCGAAACACGCATTACAATGATGGATAGCATATTTACTTAACGCTTGAAAGTACTGCTTTTAATAATGATTTAAATTATAAAAAATACGCAGAGTACCTTTTTTACCTTCTATTATCATTGGTTGGGGAGTTGCCTTAGTGGAAGTGTTTTTTTATAAAGATTAATCCCCAATTCAGCCAATTCAGAATGGGCCTTAGCTGTCTTATTTGTAAAATTTAGGCATAATACAGGTTAAATGTAATGCGGACATTTAACTCTTTTTTATTATCTTGGATAAGCAAACCGCAATGTCTTAAGCACCTTCGCTGGCGGCGAATGTGCAAATAAAGCTATCATCCCCTGAATTTTATTTAATAATCCAAAAATGGCAAAACTAAAAAAAGTTCTGAGTTTAATAGAGGTAATTTGTGTTTCGGCTGGAGTAATGGTTAGTTCCGGACTTTTTATTTTGCCTTCGCTCGCCTATGCCAAAACGGGGCCATCTATGATTTTATCTTATCTTATCGGCAGTTTAATTATGGTTCCTACCATTTTTACAAAAGCAGAACTGGTTACAGCAATGCCTAAAACAGGAGGTATATTTTTTTTCGCCGATAGAAGTATGGGCCCCTTGATGGGCACCCTGGCCGGGTTTATAGGTTGGTTTTCCTTATCCTTTAAATCTGCTTTTTCATTACTTGCGGTTGGCCTATTTGTTTTGTTGTTAAATCCTATGGTCACCGAATGGCAAATAAAAATGATTGCCGTTGCATGTTGTCTGTTTTTTACAATAATAAATGTGTTAGGTGTTAAGCTGGCCGGTAGATTTCAGGTGCTGATTGTACTTATTCTTGTAATTGCGCTATTGATCTATATCATTGATGGGTTGTTTCATGTTGAAATGGCTCGTTTTACACCTTTTAGTACTTACAGTATTAATTCCATATTGGCAACGGCCGGGTTTATTTTCATCTCCTTCTCAGGTACAACCAAGATTGCGGCAATTGCGGGGGAGGTAAAAAATCCACGTCGAAACTTACCTCTTGGAATGTTTTATTCCTGGGGCATTGTGTCAACACTTTATGTTTTGGCTATTTTTGTTACCATAGGTGTTGTTCCTGCCGAAGAGTTGAGTTCTTCATTTACACCCATTTCAATTGGTGGTGGTATAATAATGGGTGATTTTGGATTAGTTATGATGAGCGTAGCGGCACTATTGGCTTTTGTATCAACCGGAAATGCCGGGCTGTTGGCTGCATCCCGAAATCCATTGGCGATGGGAAAGGAAGATCTTATCCCCAGTTTTTTTGGACGAATTACAAAACGGTACGGAACCCCGGGTATTGCCATCGTTTTTACGGGATTGTTTATGTCTACGGTCATTTTGTTTTTCGACCTGGATACTTTTGTAAAAACAGCTTCGGCGCTGGTATTGTTATTGTTTATTTTGGCAAACATCGCGCTAATATTCATGCGCGAAAGCAATATGAAACATTATAGACCCGCATATAAATCTCCATTATATCCGTGGATGCAAATTATGGGAATTGTGGGGTATTCATTTTTACTTTTTGAAATGGGTAAAGCCCCCTTGCTTATTGTCGGACTTTTTGTGTTGGGATCGTTGATCTGGTATTTTATTTATGCAAGAGGTAAGATAAAGCGAGAATATGCTTTACTTCATGTTGTGGAAAGGATAACAGGTATTCAGCAAACGGATCAATTATTGGATGAGGAGTTAAGAGAAATTCTATTGGAAAGAGATGATATTACCGAGAAAAAATTTTTAAAATTTATAAAGCGTTGTCCTGTATTAGAGTTCAATACTCCTTTATCGGTAGAAGAAGTTGCTGTTGCTGTGGCCGATGAACTGGCCGATAAATTAAAAATAAGTTATAAAAAGTTGCAGGCACAAATACAAGACCATGAAAAACAACCGGAGGTAATTGTACATGCCGGTGTTGCTTGCCTTTCCATTCCTATTCAAGGACATAATAAGTTCGAGGTGGTAATGATTCGTGATCGAACAGGCACGATTTTCTCCACTACTGCAATACCTGTTTATGCTGCATTTGTTATTGTCTATTCGCCTGATGAGTGGAATTTTCAATTTCACTCGGTGTCGTGGATCGTTGAAATTGCCGAATTAGCAGATTTAAGGAAACAAAGGTTCATGGCCGAGGATAAAGAAGGCTTACGGGATGTTGTACTTTCACTGTGGAAGCAACGGAAATTGTATAAATAAGATTATGAAGTGGAGGTTAAATGTATTGCTAATCCGTTATAAAAACAACGCTTCCGATGTGCAGATTGGAATGCTCCTTATTAGGGTAGTAGGGGATGAGGTGAGAGAATGGCGTTTAAATGATCAATAAATAATCCTAATATAAATGGGCAACTCGCAAAGCTTGCTGTTTTTTTATGCTCCGTTTATCCGGAGGTGTTATAATAAACCGTTTGAATATGGTGGAGGGATAGATTTGATCGTTTTTGTTTTACGTGCTTTTTTAGTTTCTTTAACAGCGCAAAAATAAGGGGCACACAATAAAAATACCGCATAGTGTGTTTTAAGTTTTAATATTTAGTTAGGATAAAGAAAAAGATGAAACGTACAACATTGATATTATTTTTATTGGCTGTTTTGTTTTCGGCCGGCTCTATGGCTCAGTCAAATCATACTTTAGTAAGTATTGGCAACAAGCAATATCAGGTAGAAGAATTTGATTTTATCTACAGTAAAAACAACAACTTTTCCGAAGAACCCAAATCCAAAAAAGAATATATCGCTCTATTTGTAAACTATAAGTTAAAGGTGCACGAGGCCATAGCACAGGGCCTGGATACTTTACCATCTTTCAAAAAAGAATATAATTATTACAAAGAAGAGTTAGCCAAGCCTTATCTTTCGGACAGCAAGGTGACCGAGAAACTGATACAAGAAGCCTACGATAGATTAAAAACGGAGATAAACGCTAGCCATATCCTTATCAAACTACCGCCTTCGCCAACCCCGGAGGACACTTTGGCAGCCTACCGAAAAATTAACGCTATTGTAGATAAATTTAATAATGGCGAAGATTTTAACAAGCTGGCTCTGCAGTACTCCGACGATCCCAGTGCCCGGAAAAACCAGGGGAAATTAGGTTATTTCACCGGATTCATGATGGTGTATCCCTTTGAGTCGGCGGCATTCAATACCCCAAAGGGTAGTATTTCACCCATCACCCGGACCTCTTTTGGTTATCACCTGGTGCAGGTGCACGATAAAAGACCCAACAGAGGTGAAGTGCTTACGGCACATATTATGCAGATGTTTCCTCGCAACGCCTCCCAGGAACTTATTGCGCAAAAAAAGGCCAAAATTGATTCAGTGTATCAGCTGCTGTTGCAAGGTCAGGATTTTGCTGCACTGGCACAACAATATTCCGACGACAGAAATAGTGCTGCAAATAATGGACAGCTGCCCTGGTTTGGTACAGGACGTATGGTAGCCGAATTTAGCGAACCTGCCTTTGCGCTCGACAGTGTTAATAATATCTCGGAGATTGTCCGTACACCTTATGGGTTCCATATCATCAAATTTTTAGATAAAAGGGGGATTAAGCCGCTGGAAGAGATGAGGGAAGAAATCGAAGATCGCATCGCCAGCGACGAGAGAGCCTATCAGAGTAAACAGGTAGTGGTAGCCCGTTTAAAGGAAGAGTACGGTTTTAGTAAAAACAAAAGCCTATACGATGTGATTAAACAAATGGTGGCCGACAACAATGTGACGAACGATGAGTTTTTTGAACATTTTAAAGAAAACGAGAACAACATTGCCACCATGAAGGGATGGGAGTTGAAAACGGGAGATTTAATGGCTGAGTTGAAAAAAAACAGACAGTTTATGCAAAACCGCAGTACAGTCGACTTTGATGTACTAATGCAGGATTTTATAGGCGAAGCTATTTTGAAGTTCGAGAAAACAAAGCTCCGGGATAAGTATCCCGAATACAAGTATCTGTTGAACGAGTATCACGATGGGTTATTGATATTCGACATCAGTCAAAAAGAAATATGGAACAAGGCTATTGAGGATAGTATTGGAATTCAAAACTATTTTGAAGCGCATAAGTCAGCTTATTTTCACCCCGAAAAGCTCGATGGCATACTCTTTTTAACCAACGATAAAAAGGAGTTGAAAGCAGCAAAAAAACTGTTGCAAGTAAATCCTGAAATTACTGCCGATTCCTTGCAACAACTTTATCCTGACGCAAAGGTTATAAAAAATGTGTTCGAGAAAGGTGAATACCAAGCACTAGACAAACAAATTTGGAAGATTAAAAAATCTGAAGGTAAAGAAATTACTGATTTTAAGTACGCTTGGGCAAGCGGTAAGCGCATACCCAAAAAGCAAAAGGAATTGGACGAAACCAGAGGACAAGTGATTGCCGACTACCAAAATCAAATAGAAAAAGAATGGTTGGCAGGTTTAAAAGCCAAATATTCGCCCGTAGTTAACGCGAAGGCTTTAAAGTATTCTAAATAAAAGCTATTCAAAAAACATAAAATGCACATTAAATACTTATTATGCTTATTAGTCGTGCTGTTAATGGGTATAATTTCCTGCAAAAACACCACGCATGATGTAGATCAGGCTCCGGTGGCAGCGGTAGAAAACCGTGTGCTAACACGTATGGAGTTAGAGGAGGCCATGCCCAATAATTTAAGTGCCAACGACAGCATAGCTTATGCACAAAACTATATTCAGCGGTGGGTTAAGTCGGCCTTGTTATTGCGCAAGGCCGAGCTTAACCTCACTCCACAGGAAAAAGATGTGGAAAAAATATTACGCGATTACCGTGCCTCCCTATTGATACATAAATACAAACAGAAGCTTTTGCTGCAAAAGCATACCGCCCTCATAAGCAAAGCACAAATTGAGGAATATTACGGGCAGATGTCGGAGAATTTTAAACTCGATGAAAATATTATCCAAGGGCTGTTTGTTAAAGTTCCTTTGAATGCACCAAATTTATCCGGTGTAAAAAAATGGTGCCGATCCGAAACTCCCGACGATTATATTAAGCTGGAAGAATATTGCTTTGTGAACGCACAAAAATTTGATAATTTTCTCGATAAATGGGTCGCGGTTACTGAAATTAATCAACTGATGCCTCAGCCACTGCCATCTTATCCCAAATTTTTGGATTACAATAAATATTACGAAACATCCGACAGTACATCGCTTTATATAATTAGGATACAGGATTTTCGTAAAGCCAATGAGGTGGCTCCCTTAAGCTATGTGGAAGATAAAATTAAAGCCATATTGCTAAATAAAAAAAGAATCCAATTCATTCAAAATCTCGAAGAAGAGCTTTACAACGAAGGTTTAAAACAAAAAGTAATAAAATTCTACTAAATTTGCCAAAAAAAGAAGTAATGCATAAGACAACCATTTTATTTGTTTCCATCATAATCAACATTTTTTTCGTTAACATTTCGCTGTCAGGTCAAAAAAACGTGATTGATGAAGTTATAGCCGTAGTAGGCGATAATGCTATTTTAAAGTCCGATGTAGAATACCAGTATCAACAGGCTGTTATGCAGGGTATGTCGGCCAAGGGCGATTTAAAGTGTAAACTTTTTGAGCAACAGCTTATTCAAAAACTTATGCTTAATCAGGCCGTTTTGGACAGTGTGGAGGTGAGCGAAAATAATGTTATTAACGAGGTCGATCGCAGAATGAATGAATTCATTAACCGGGCGGGAGGACGCGAAAAACTCGAAGAGTGGTTTAATAAATCGGTGCTACAAATAAAAAGGGAGCAAATGACCGTTGTACGCGATCAAATGCTTACCGAGAGTATGCAGCGTGCGATTACGCAAAACGTAGAACCAACGCCTTCGCAGGTGCGTGCTTTCTACCGAAAAACACCAAAGGACAGTCTGCCTATGGTGCCGGTACAGTTCGAGATACAAAAAATAGCCGTTTATCCGCAAATAGATCAAAAAGAAATAGACCGGGTGAAATCGCGACTACGGGATTTTCAAAAGCAAGTGGCCGAAGGGCGAGATTTTGCAACCCTGGCAGTGCTCTATTCTGAGGACCCCGGAAGTGCAACCAGCGGTGGCGATCTGGGCTGGAGCACGCGTGGCTCTTTGGTGCCCGAATTTGCCAATGTGGCTTTTAATATGCAGGAAATAAACAAGGTTTCTAAGATTGTGCAAACAGAATATGGATACCATATCATCCAACTCCTCGACCGCAAAGGAGAGCGTATCCATGTGCGTCATATACTGATGAAACCCAAGGTGTCGCCGGAGGCCAACAAAGAAGCTATTGCACGACTCGATTCGGTGGCTAATTTAATTACCGATGGAGAACTTACCTTTGAGGAGGCTGCGCTTTATTATTCCATGGACAAAGACACCCGTAATAATGGGGGGTTAATGGTGAATATGCGATCACAATCATCTAATTTTGAGTTGGCAGCCATTCAGGAGCCTCGCCTGGCCAAAGAGCTGCAAAAGTTAAGCGAAGGCGAAATTTCCAAGCCATTCAATATTAAAGACGAAAAAGGACACGATGTTTATGTTATCATCAAACAAAAAAGAAGAATTGAGCCCCATCGTGCCAACTTAAAAGACGATTATCAGTTGATACAAAGTATTATGACCGAAAAGAAGCGTCAGGAATTGATTAACGAGTGGATAATTGAAAAGCAGCAGGATACATATATCACTATAAACGATGAGTGGAAAGATTGTAATTTTGAATTTAAAAATTGGATAAAATAAAAGAGTGTTGGGTGTTTTTTTGTAAAGAATAAATATTTTACCTATTTTGCTTCGTGAATATTAAAGATTGGAGCATGAGAATTTTTTGCCGCTGTATATTTATATTCTTGCCTGTAGCTTGTTTTATTTGTGTATCGTGCGCCAGAGAGGCCTACAATATCTCGTATACCGGGGTGGTGGTGGATGAAGAAACCAATTGCCCGCTGCCACACTCCGTAGTTCAATCTTTCTGTCTCTTTCAGCAAAATATCGACGAATCAGCAACCTTAAAATTGAATACCCATACCGATAGCCTGGGTCAGTTTAAATTAACATTTGATAGAGGATACAAAATTGGCATGGCCATAGCGGCCCAGGATTATGTGAATCAGTTTGTTCAGTTTAAGCCGCATCCGGCCCATATCCCCGATACCATTTTCTTAAAACGGAAATTGGTGCTGCAAACTTCGGTTGCGACAAAAATGCTTAATCTGCCATAGTGCAAACAACAAAAATGTTATTTCAACCGCGGGTAGCAAATAAATTTGGAAACGGGAGGTTAAACGAGCGGCAGGTGCTCTATTTTCAATTACAAAGTTTTATAAAGATTGAAGCTAAGCAATGTGTGGATTAAACCAGCTATGGTGAAACCGCCTCCTGTGCTGGCAAGACAGGTTCTGATGTTTGTTTTTATTCCTGAAAATATAAATAGTGCAGGTTAAAGTAGCAATACCCACTTTATTATTTTCGTTATTTGCTTAATACTACTACTTTTGCTGCTTTAACAACCGTACTACACACAGGCCAATGTCAAGATGTACTTTTGCAATGCTCTTTGCAATATTATTATGTGGTTCACAAAATGCTATTGCACAAAAAAAAATACTGGTAAACAACGCCGATAGTCTTAACTACGACGAAGCGCTTTACGGTAAGGATGTGCAAGTGCTTATTGGTAATGTTGAGTTCGAGCACCAAACCGCACTAATGTATTGCGATACGGCCTATCGTTTTGTGGGGAGTAATAAATTTAATGCTAAAGGCAATATCCATATTATACAAAACGATACTTTACACCTCTATGGCAATACCTTGTATTACGATGGCAACACAGGTATTGCACAGGTACGTGATAAGGTAAGGCTGGTAAATAAAGACGTGGTGCTAACTACTGATTATTTAGATTACGATAGAGTGAATAATTTTGCCTATTATTTTAATTTTGGGAAAATTGTAAACAAAGAGAATACGCTAACCAGTAAAAAAGGATATTATTATCCCGATGCCGACCAAACCCATTTTAAAGATAGTGTAGTTGCTACAAACCCTAAATACATTATTTATTCCGATACGCTTATTTATAATACCGTTACAAAGGTGGCCAACATACATGGCCCTACCCACATTGTAGGCGACAGCAATACCATTTATGCCGAAGCGGGGTATTATGATATGATGCACGATGTGGCATTACTAAAGCAAAATGCTTACGTACAGGGCGAACAACTGTTAAAAGGCGATACCATTTATTACAACAGAGCGAGTGGCTATGGCGAAATATTTAACGGCATGGAGCTGCATGATACCACCAACAACGTGATTATTAAAGGCGATTACGGTTTTTACAACGAAATAAGTAAAGATGCCTTGGCCACCTTGAATGCACAGCTTTTGCAAATTTATAACGAAGACACGCTTTTTTTACATGCCGACACCTTACAGGCAGTACCCTTGGAAAACGGTGAGGACAAGCTTATTAAAGCGTATAGAAAGGTACAGTATTTTAGACCGGATATGCAAGGGCGTTGCGATTCCATGGTGTTTGATAGCAGGGATACTACCAATACATTTTACTACGACCCCATTATGTGGTCCATGGGAAACCAGCTTTCCGCCGATGTAATTAGGATGTATACCAAGGATGAGGTGCTGGATAAAATTGATTTAATAGACCGTTCTTTTATTATTTCAGAAGAAGATACAGGGCGTTACAATCAAATCAAAGGCAAAGAAATGGTTGGCTATGTGCGTAATAACGAGCTCTATAGGATTGATGTAGATGGCAATGCACAGTCGGTTTATTTTCCGAAAGATAAAAAAAACATACTGGGTGTTAACCGTGCCGAATCCAGCAATATGACCATATATCTGAAAAAAAGACAGGTAGATCAAATCGTTATGCGGGTTTCGCCAACCGGCAATATGAATCCTCTTTTTTTAATTGCGGATGAAAAACTACGGCTGGATGGTTTTTATTGGCTCGAAGCATTCCGACCAAAGACCAAAGAGGATATTTTTATCTGGGAAGAATTACCCCTCTTTGAACGTGGCGAGGATCGCTCCGAATACGATTTAGACGAAACGTATTAGTTTATACAATAGTGCGTTGGCTTCCTTTGTGCTTTATTTGTTTGTCCAATATTGAATGAATAATGCTGCTTAAAAAGTAAAGATGTAAAGTCTATTTTTAAGGTAAAGGAGGTGTCAAATTCTGCTTATGCAATTATTACTTATTTCTTACAATTCATCTCAATATAAATATTTATGCACCAAACAGTTTTTTACATCATTGTTTCCATTCTTGCCATAGAGTTTGCTTGGGACAGGTTTTTGCTTTATTTAAACACAACAAAATGGAGCGATAAAATACCACCTGAGCTGCAGGGTTTTTATGATGCAGATAAATATGCCAGGCAACAACGGTATGCAAAAGTAAATCATACGCTTGGCTGGGTAACGTCAATCTACGGATTGGTTTTAATAATGGTTTTGCTATTTATGGATGGCTTTGCCTGGCTCGACCAATGGGCACTCAGCTTTACCGACAATCCTATTTATCGGGCTATGATATTTTTAGGTGCATTGGGGCTGGGCTCCACAATTTTAAATATTCCGTTTTCAATTTATGGCACCTTTGTTATCGAGGAAAAATTCGGATTCAATAAAACAACACCCAAAATATTTGTGCTCGATATAATAAAGTCTTTATTGGTAGGCGCCATATTGGGAGGGGGTATTCTGGCACTTATAATTTGGTTTTATCAAATAACGGGTGAGTTTTTTTGGTTGTATGCCTGGGGTTTGATGACAGCATTTATGCTTTTGATTACATTGTTTTACACCTCTGTATTACTTCCCTTGTTCAATAAACAAACGCCACTGGAAGATGGTGAGCTTAAAACAGCCATTCAAAATTTTTGTTATAAGGTTAAATTTAAGTTGGATAATGTGTACGTAATGGACGGATCCAAGCGCAGTACAAAGGCCAATGCTTTTTTTAGTGGCTTAGGTGCCAAAAAACGAATTGTATTGTACGATACCCTGGTAAACGATTTAAAAACGGATGAGATTGTGGCCGTGTTGGCCCACGAAGTAGGGCATTACAAAAAAAAGCATACTTTATGGGGCATGGTCAGCGGGATGATCCAAACGGGAATAATGCTTTTTATTTTTTCATTATTTGTGGATTCACCGGTTCTTTCAAAAGCATTGGGTGTGCCCGAACCGGCATTTCATATTGGTTTGTTGGCTTTTGGTATTTTGTACAGTCCAATATCCGGCATAAGCGGTATGCTTTCGGCCATACTGTCGCGTAAAAACGAATACGAGGCAGATGCGTTCGCTGCAAAAAATCACGACCCCCAGGCCTTAATCACCGCATTAAAAACTATCTCGGTAAATGCGCTAAGCAATCTTACGCCACACCCTTGGTACGTGTTTTTCCATTACTCGCATCCACCACTGTTGGCAAGGGTCAGGGCATTGAATAAAATAAAATGCCCCTCGCGTCCTCTCCAAACAGAGGTGCCAAAGAGGGGGTAAGTAGTTAACAAACCATTTTCGCATTTGCCAAAAGAGTTAGTAATTGTTAAGTATGTAAATCAGTCCCTCCCCCTCGGGGAGGTTAGGAGGGGCTAATTCCTTCCGGCAGCTGCCGGAGAGGTTTGGAGGGTGTTTTATGAAAATAGAAATTATAACCATAGGCGATGAGTTGCTCATCGGTCAAGTAATAGATACCAATTCGGCCTGGATGGGCAGGCAGTTGAACAACGCGGGCTTTGAGCTGTCGCGGGTCAACTCCATTTCCGATTCCGAAGAGGAGATATTGAACATACTGCACGAAGCCTCGCAAAGGGCCGATGTGGTTTTGATGACCGGCGGCCTGGGGCCTACCAAGGACGACATCACCAAAAAAACGCTGTGCAAGTATTTCGATACGCAATTGCTGTTCGATGAACAGGTGTTTGAGGATATAAAAAATCTGTTAAAAGTATATGTCCCCAATATAAACGAGCTGAACAGACAGCAGGCCATGGTGCCGGCTAATTGCACCGTGATACGCAACCCCGTGGGCTCTGCGCCCATTATGTGGTTCGACCGGGGCGGCACCATCTATGTTTCGATGCCGGGCGTACCGTCAGAAATGAAAAACGCGATGGGAAATGAGATCCTTCCACGTCTCCTGAAACGTTTCAGCAATGGTATCATCGTTCATAAAACGGTTGTGGTGAGCGGTATCCCCGAATCATCGCTGGCCGAAATGTTAAGCGAGTTCGAGCGTTCGATGCCGGATTTTGTTAAGCTGGCCTACCTGCCCTCGGCGGGCAGGATAAGATTGAGGTTTACCGGTAGGGGCAAAGATAAAGATAGGATAGAGCGCACATTGGATAAGCTGATAGCACAACTGGAAACCATCGTGGGCGATTCTATTTTGGCCTATGGCGATCTGACTACCGTTGAAGTTATTGCAGCTTTGTTCACCCACAAAAAAATAAGCCTCTCAACGGCCGAAAGCTGCACCGGAGGGAATATCGCGCACCAAATAACAAAACTCCCGGGCAGCTCAAACTATTTTAAGGGAAGCGTGGTGGCCTATCATAACGAGGTAAAAATAAACTTGTTGAATGTTGATTCTGCCCAATTGGAACAAAATGGTGCGGTAAGCCAATACGTGGTAGAGCAGATGGCCCAAGGGGTTCGTACCAAGCTCGGAACCGACTATTCCGTGGCCACCTCGGGCATTGCCGGACCGGATGGCGGAAGCCAGGATAAACCTGTTGGCACTATCTGGATAGCAGTAGCAGGGCCCAACAACATCGAAAGCGCATGCTTTAGCTTTGGTAGCCAGCGCGAACGCAATATAGTACGAAGTACGGAAATGGCACTGGTAATGCTGAAGAAGATGGTGGACAGGGATAGAAGTTGAGGAGCGGTAATCGGTATTCGGTAATCAGTACCCTAGCCGCGAAAAAGGGGCATGTCCAATATCCTAACGGGTTTAAGCTACGTAGCAAACTTACCCCGGATAGGGGTAAAATATAAGTAGTCCCGGGTTTTGCTCCTCCGCTAAAGCTTCGGCGGCACGCGGAAACCCGGGGACAGGACGGCGTGTAAATCCGACGCACCACAGTTCTCGTTATATATTTAAAACAACTTTGCGTCGGAACATGGTACATAACATCCCTCAACGACTTTTTGCTTGTCGCTTTGTAACTAATTGTTAGTTTGGTGCTTATGTCGTCAGTTAGATAAAAGTATGTAAAAGCATAAAGTGAAAAATGCATGCATTTTTCAGGCTAAGGTGTCGGGGAAATAAAGTATAGGTAGGGTTTCGTAAGAAAAGATGGTGTAGCATACACCGTAAAACGAAATACAATGGAAATGAAGTAGAATTGGCAAAGGGAATGGTTACAGGGGCATAAAGAAAGGATATGGGATAACATTGTGCAAAATAAATCAGCCCGGAGACAAGGTTAACGCAAGTTTTTGGATTTTTTTTTATATATCATAATACATTGCCCTTTTATCCAAATAGATACTGTTTTCGTCATTATTTGGGATTATAATTGGAGGCTCTCCGTTTAAAAAGGTATATTGGCATCTTAATTTCTTAAGCTAAAAATTATGAAATCAGTATTTTCAACGCTCATCATTTTCTTATTTTCAATGGGCATTCTAGCGCAAAGCCCACAGTTCCTAAACTACCAAGCCGTGGTACGAAATGGCAACAACGAAGTGGTAAGCAACAGCACTATCGGATTGCGTATTCAAATTTTACAGCAATCGGAATTTGGCGCAGCGGTTTATGTAGAGACCCACGCCCCTGAATCCAATGGAAATGGTGTGATTAGCCTAAAGATTGGAACCGGAACCGTGGTCAATGGCAACTTTGCGGCTATTGATTGGTCCGATGGGCCTTATTTCCTGAAAACCGAAATCGACCCACAGGGAGGAACAAGTTATAGCATTACGTCCACTGCCCAAATGGTGAGTGTTCCGTATGCCTTGTATGCCCAAAAAGCTGCCGAAGTAGAGAAAATTCCAAGCGCGTTTAATGTTGTTGGAATGACTTTTCAGAATCTTCCGGCCGATGAAGGCACAACAATTGATTTTACGGATGGCAACGGTTTGGCAGGTACATTCATAGAAAATAACGTGTATTCTTTAGATGATGATGAATACACCGCACCAGCGGATGGAAGTTACTTTTTTGAGGCATTCGTGACTATTGACACCCGTAGTAATCCTCCCGCAGATTTTTACATCTATTATAGCGTTAATGGTAGTTCGCGTGCCCGCCTGAGAAATTATACTTTTATGAATGGCTATACAAAAGTTAGCTTAAATACCACACTCCAATTACAAACAGGCGATAAGGTATCATTGGGAGTTAAACCAACAGAGAACGGAACAATAACCATGGGAGCCAATGCATTCGGAACGGTCCGGATGACAGGATTCAAAATAAATTAGTGCTCGAAAAACATCGATTTAAACATTGGTCAACCAAGATAGGAGAAAGTGGTTTATAAACATAGTTTTTATAAATACAAGTTATGACCAAGAGTTTTAAAAACTTTATCAATAAAGCGGATTATTTATAAAAAATAAATCATGAAATATATATATTCTCTAATAATAATTTTAGGCATTTCTTTAACTGCAATGGCACAGCTACATGTTATAGGCAGCGCAGGTGGAGAAGCGGAAAATATTACCGGTTCCGTATCCTGGACATTAGGCGAAACCTTTGTAAATACCACCGGCGGTAGCAACATGCAAGTTACGCAAGGTTTTCAACAAGGAAACTTTCAGGTTTCTACAGCCATTGATAAATCGGAAGAATGGGGTATTGAAATAAAGGTTTATCCAAATCCCGTAAAGAATCTCTTGACGGTAGAAACCCAACAACAATCAGTAAAACTTAGGTTTCGATTGTATAATGTAAATGGCAAACTGTTGAAAAACGGTACGGTAGATGCATCTCGCCAAAGCATAAACCTATCCAATTATCCTCCGGGAAATTACATATTTCAAATGTTGGAAGCATCTGAACTTATAAAATCGTTTAATGTGGTTAAGCAGGAGTAAACTAAACCTCACCTGAAAAAATGAGATTAAAGATTATTAAAAGGCACCTTTTACACCGTTTGTAAACTTGAATGGCAAAATAACCGAAAGAAAAACAGAATTTTTATGGGGCAATATTTGTTCTTTTAGATAAAAATACCGTATTTTGCGCTCTGTTTGAAAAATGTATCCGAAAAAAAACGGTTGTAAAGATGTCAAAAGTTTGTCAGATAACTGGAAAAAGGTTCATGGTAGGGAATAATGTTTCTCACTCCAAAAGAAGAACCAAAAGAAGATTTGATGTAAATCTATTTAAAAAACGTTTCTTCCTGGTGGAAGAAGGACGTTGGATGGACCTTAGGGTTTCGGCTTCCGGGCTTAGATTAATCAACAAGGTTGGTTTGTTAGCAGCTTTGAAATCCGCTAAAGAAAAAGGGTTAATAACTAAATTTTAAGGGATTTTAAGAGATGGCTAAAAAAGCAAAAGGAAATCGTATTCAGGTTATTCTTGAATGCACAGAGCACAAGGAGAGTGGAATGGCTGGAACAAGCCGTTACGTTTCTGTAAAAAACAGAAAAAATACTCCCGACAGAATGGAATTGAAAAAGTATAACCCTATTTTAAAGCGTTATACCGTACATAGAGAAATTAAATAAAAGCTTGTATCATGGCTAAAAAATCAGTAGCAACATTACAAAAAGGGGGCGGTAAAGGTCACTCCAAAGTGATTAAAATGGTAAAGTCGCCCAAAACTGGTGCCTACTCTTTTAAAGAAGAGATAGTAATCAATGACGAAGTAAAAGATTTTTTCAAAAAATAATTTTGCAAGGGCAAAAGACATTTTTAACAATGAAGCTTCCTTTATAACAAAGGAAGCTTTTTTGTTTATGTATTTTTCGTATTTTTAGCCCCTGTAATTAGTGACAGCAAATGAGTTACACCTTTTTGATGTGTATAACCAGAGCTGGTAAAGACTAATTAGTTTGTTCACTTACCGTTTTTAAAGTATAATATGGGATTGTTCGGGAGTTTTACCAAAGATAAAAAAGATAAACTCGATAAGGGTCTGGCAAAGACTAAAGAGAGTGTGTTTAAAAAACTTTCGCGTGCCGTTGCCGGCCGTTCGCGTGTGGATGATGATGTCCTGGACCAGTTGGAAGAAATCCTTATTACCTCCGATGTAGGCGTAGATACCACTCTGAAAATTATCCGACGCATTGAGGATAGGGTGGCGAGAGATAAATTCATGAATACCTCTGAATTGAATAAAATACTAAAAGAGGAAATTGTGGCGCTTCTTTCTGAAAATCAGGTGGATGGCGAAGGTGATTTTGATCTGCCACAAAGCGAGCACCCTTATGTGATTATGGTGGTAGGTGTAAATGGTGTAGGTAAAACAACTACTATTGGCAAGCTGGCGCATAAGTTTAAAGCAGCCGGTAAAAAAGTAGTGTTAGGTGCTGCCGATACCTTTAGGGCAGCCGCCATAGAGCAACTGCAGGTGTGGGCCGATAGGGTAGATGTTCCTCTGGTGCGCCAAAATATGGGTTCGGATCCGGCTTCAGTGGCCTACGATACCTTGGCTTCGGCTAAAAAGCAAGGTGCCGATGTGGTTATCATCGATACTGCCGGAAGATTGCACAATAAGGTAAACCTGATGAACGAGCTCAGCAAAGTTAAAAAGGTAATGCAAAAAGTAGTGCCCGATACGCCAAACGAAATTATTCTGGTGCTCGATGGTAGCACCGGACAAAATGCCTTTGAGCAGGCCAAGGAATTTACTAAAGCCACGGAAGTAAATACGCTGGTGATAACGAAGTTGGATGGAACAGCAAAAGGAGGCGTGGTGATAGGTGTTTCCGACCAATTCAAAATCCCAGTAAAATATATAGGTATTGGGGAAGGAATAGACGATTTGCAGGTTTTTAACCGTACAGAATTTGTGGATTCATTATTTAATTAGCTATCGCCTAAAACATAAGAGAAAGTTGCCTGTTGTTCTGGTAGCTTTTAAGGAATAACTCGTTATTTTCATCTTGTAAATAAAGTGTTGTTCCTTGATTTTTTAATAACCCCTCCCTACTTAACGTATAAGCGCATAAAATGAAAAAAATAGATGTTGTAACCCTGGGCTGTTCAAAAAACCTGGTAGATTCAGAAAGGTTGATCGGCCAATTTAAAGCAGGAGGTTTTACGGTGGCACATGATGCAGAAAAGCCACAGGGAGATATTGCCATCATTAACACCTGTGGATTTATTGGCGATGCTAAAGAGGAATCCATCGAAACCATATTGAGTTTTGCTGAAGCCAAAAAGAGGGGGCAGGTAAAAAAACTCTTCGTCATGGGCTGTCTTTCCGAAAGATACGAGAAGCAATTAAAAGAAGAACTGCCAGAGGTGGATGCTATTTATGGTAAATTTGATTGGAAAAAGATAGTGGAAGATTTAGGACAGACCTATCGTGCCGATTTGATTAACGAGCGCAGTTTGACTACACCGGGCCATTATGCTTATTTTAAAATATCTGAAGGATGCAACCGCTCCTGCTCCTACTGTGCCATACCTTTAATTACAGGAAAACACCAAAGTAAACCCATAGAGCAATTGGTTCAGGAGGCAGAAGGATTGGCGGCAAAAGGTGTTAAAGAACTTCAGGTGATAGCACAGGATCTTTCGTTTTACGGTTTGGATATATACAAGCAGATGCGACTGGCCGAATTAACCCAAAAAATAGCCGATGTAAGAGGTGTTGAGTGGGTGCGCTTGCATTATGCCTATCCGGCCGGGTTCCCATACAACCTACTGAAAGTAATGAACGGGCATCCCAATGTTTGTAACTATTTGGATATTGCGCTGCAACATGTGAGCGACCCGATGCTAAAAATAATGCGCAGAAACGTAAGCAAAAGTGATACCTATAAGCTGATTGAACGTATGCGCAAAGATGTACCCGGCATTCACTTACGTACCACCATGATTACCGGTCATCCAGGCGAAACAGAACAGGATTTTAAAGAAATGCTGGATTTTGTGAAGGAGATGCGTTTTGAGCGTTTGGGGGTGTTTCCTTATTCACACGAAGAAGATACCCATGCCTATCGAAACTACAAGGACGAGATACCCGAAGAAGTGAAGCAGGAAAGAGCCAATGCTATTATGGAAGTGCAGGAGAAAATAAGCCTGGAGATAAACCAAGCCAAAGTAGGGAAAGAATTGAAGGTAATTATTGATAGAAAAGAGAAGGATTATTATGTGGGGCGTACCGAATTTGATTCTCCGGAAGTAGATCCTGAGGTGTTGATACCCGTTGAGGGCAATGCCCTGAAAGTAGGTGAGTTTCATACTATCAAAATTACCGGCGCCGAAGCTTTTGACTTGTTTGGGGAGGCGGTTAACGGTTAACGGTATTCGGTGAGCGGTATTTGGTAATGGGTAAATACTGAACAGCGTTCCATACCCCATGCCCAAACCCGCAACCAGTACCTCCTAACTCAAAACTCCTAACTCATGACCCGCACCTCGTAACTCAAATCTCATAATTCAATACGCATAACTCCCCATTTTTATTTTCAATTTCATGGCACGTTATTTTATCCAGTTGGCTTATAAGGGCACAAACTACCATGGTTGGCAAATTCAGCCCAATGCAATTACTGTGCAGCAGGTGCTAAACAAATGTATAAGCACTCTTTTACGTCAGGAAATAAATGTGGTGGGGTGTGGCAGGACAGATGCAGGAGTGCATGCAACGTATTTTGTGGCGCACTTTGAGCATACGGATGCTGCCATTGAAGAAAAGAATTTCATTAACAAGATAAATAAAATACTGCCCAAAGACATTGCGGTTTATTCTTTAACAAAGGTTGATGCCCAAACGCATAGTCGATTTTCGGCTACGGGACGCACCTACGAATACCATGTTGTTACCCGAAAAAATCCGTTTTTGCAGGAGTCTGCCTACCTGTCGCATGTGCCACTTTGTTTTGAAAGCATGAACAAAGCGGCCGCCACGCTGCTTAATTATACCGATTTCACCAGTTTTAGCAAGCTGCACACCGATGTTAAAACCAATAATTGCAAGCTGACACATGCCCAATGGACGCTTGTTGGCGGTAAATGGATTTTTACCATTAAAGCCGACCGTTTTTTGCGTAATATGGTGCGAGCTATTGTAGGCACGCTGTTTATGGTGGGACGAGGTAAAATTACCATTCAGGAATTTGTACAAATCATTGAGGCTAAGGACAGAGGGCAGGCTGGTACCTCAGCGCCAGCGCATGCCCTGTATTTGGTGGATGTGGAATACCCCAGGGGGTTATTTGGTAGATCGCGGTTTATTTGAGCTATTGCTGCTTATTTTGTTGTTATTCAGCTTCTTTAAGCTCTTTTTTTATTTCTTTCTTCAATTTCTTCATATCTTTTTTAAGCTCTTTTAAATCTTTCTGTAATTGCGCCTTATCCCTTTTAAGCTGTTCCCGACTGCGGTTTAGATCGTTTTTATCTATTTCTATCTCAATAGTGTTTATTTCGGCATCGATTAAGGAATCCAGATGCATCGCTTCAATTTGTTTGCCGGCCAATTCAATGGCTGTGTTGGCAGCTTCTAATGATGTTGCCACAATACTTTCGATATCGATACTTTCCAGCACTTCGGCGGCCATCTTTAAGCCGGTTTCGGCCGCTTTAAGTGATAGCTCAGTGGTTTCTTCTATTTCTTGCTTTTCACGGGCGGTAAGTTGGTTTTCTTTCATCGCCTTATTAATTTCTTCTCGGGCCTCTTTCATTTCTGTCCGTATCTCTTCCTGTATAGAATCTGAATTTATTTCGGCCATGGCGGCTTTTATTTCTATCCGGGCTTCTTTCATGGCATCCTGAATGCCTGATTCGCTGATTTCCTTTAATGCCATATTTATCTCTTCCATTATTTCCGCAGAAAGCGATTCGTCATTCTCTGTTAGTGCAATCTCTATGGCTTGTATTATTTCTTTTGAAAGTTTTTCATCGCTTCTTACTATAGTTACATTCTTTTCGACTGCCCGCAGCAAACTGTCTTTTTTTGCTTTGGCCTGCGCTTTTGGTAATGTGGCAATGCGTGTTTGTGGCGATAGACTTTGCTCTTCCGTATGCACGGATTGACTTAAGGGGGGATTGGATTCGTTAAATTGATTACCTAATGAAAAGGAAAGTAAAAAAATACTGCTGAGGATGATGCAGGCCGCAATTAGACCTTCGGAAAAATTTGTTTTCATGGCTCTTTGTTTTTGAATTCGTTTAACCCTTTCCAATAGACTGCTTTTTTTGTGGGCAAAGCCCATGGAGAGATTTTTCTGTGAATAAATAGAGATGTTGCCAGCTTGTCCGCTTATTGACGGATGAGCCAATGCCTGCACGTAACTTAGCTTGTCGCCCGTAAGGTTGATGGCTATATCGTCACAGGCGTGTTCGCGCTCGCGTCTGATATGAGCCGACATACGCCAAATGGCAGGATGATAGAAAAATAAGATTTCAATAATGGATTGGATGATGTTAAACAGATAGTCGTTTCTGACAATATGCGCCAGTTCATGGGCAATAATGGCCTCCACCTTTTTGTCGGATAAACCGGAAAGCATTTTAACAGGGAACAGGATAATGGGCTTTAAAAAGCCCAGGGTAAGGGGGGTAGAGGCATGTGCCGACTGATAGGCGCTTATCTTGCGCGAAATTTTTAATGCGGCAGCCAGTTCTTTTAGTTTATGCATCCATCTGGCTTCAAACGGAAGCAGATTGTTTGTTCTCAGCCGCCAGGTGTAGGCCAGGCCGGCCAACAGCCGCAAGGTAAAAATGCCTATGCCAACCAGCCAGATAGATAGAAGCAGAGGGAAGTTTCGTTGAAACCATACCCTGATTTTTAGTTTTTCAAATTTTAAACCCGATGCAGAAACGTTTAGTTCATTGGGGCGAGGATTAGAAAAGCTAAGATTTTTTAAGTAATCCTGCTGGTTCAGTAACTCGTTCTTTAGTATTTGTTTGTCGCGTGCATCGGTGTATCCTCCAACAAAAGTAGAGATAGACCAGCCTAACATAATTACAAGCGCAGTAAACGAAATAAAATACCTGATTTGAGCGCTGTGCTTTTTTAATGTTGCTAATAAAATTAGCAAAACGATTAGTACGATAATGCCCTGCCATAGTGCATGTACGATGGTCCAACCAAGTGCTTCGCTTATTGCGGGTGAAAATAGCTTATGTATTAAATTCATGACAAATCATATTAAGGGATACCATTTTATTCGCTACAATGATGAATCGGTTTTTATCTGTTCAATAATTTGCTGTATTTCATCTAATTCTTCTACCGATGTTTTTTTGTTTCCCAGCAATTGCATAACCAACGAACTGGCCGAACCGCCAAAAGCCGAATCCACAAAGCGATTGAGCAAACGTTCCCTTGTTTCTTCTCTGGCATGATTACTAAAGTACAAATGACTCTTTCCGCTACGCTCTCTCTTGAGCAAACCTTTCGTTGTCATATTTTGCATAATCTTTAAAGTGGTGGTGTAACCCACATCCTTACTTTTACAAATTAATGCATGAATATCCTTAACTGTAAGTGGCTCTTTTTCCCAAAGGATATTCAGAATATCTAATTCTGCGGCGGTGGGTGTAATTTTTTTTGGTTTCATCTATAATTAAATCAGTTTTCGTGCCTACTACGATGTTTGTCGTACAAATATATACGACACTTGTCGTAGTTGCAAGTTTTTTTATGTTTTTTTTACTCCACATTAATATTCTTGTTCTATTTTTAAGTCTGTTTCTTTCTTTTTGCACCAATTCCGACATATACGTTGGAAAGGATTCGCAATTTCAGATTGATTACCGTCTATCTGCCAACGCACCCCTTTACACCTTATGCTCACCATCTTCCGTTCTCCGCTTTTTGCTTTCTGCTTTCCGCTTTCAAACACTCACCACTTATCACCCACCACTTATCACCCACCACTCCAAATCCCTACTTTATGCTCAATAATTTACGCTCTCCATTTACCAGCTATCGGGTCAGGCTTCTTTTAATTTTAAATCATTACTCATATGTGGTTGAATGTTTTAATTTTGTAAATAAAGTTAATATCAGCGTTATGAGTTTAAAAAAGGATTTTAGGATAACAAGCCTGTTTTTAATGGTTTTAAGCGCGGTGCAGTTTGTCTTTGTCTCGATAAGTGCGGCCACAACCAACGATGTTGTTCCAATTGTAACAGCTGATTTTGAAGATCAGAGCTTTAAGCAAGGCTGGACAGTGCAAGCTGTGCAAGGGCATACCTATTGGGTACAAACAACATACAATGGGAATAGTTACATGCAAATATCCGGTTACAAGGCAACGGGGCCGGATATAGAATCTTTTTTGATTAGCCCGGCAATTGATTTTAACGCGTACGATAACGAAACCTTGACCTTTAAAAGCAAGAATGGATATTATAGTGGAACAACACTATCGGTTTGGCTTTCTACTGATTATGATGGAAGCAATGTGGAAAGTGCTACCTGGCAACCGTTGAATGCTCAAATTGATGAACGTAATAATTACAGTGGATATGGTGCAACTTTTATTGAGTCTGGGCTGGTTGATTTATCGGCCTTTTCGGGGATGGGGCATATAGCCTTTAAATATTCCGGCAATACCTCAAACCGCACAACTACCTATCAGGTGGACGATGTGATGGTGACGGGTAGCAAAAAGAATTTTTCCGGAACCTTGACTTCCGGGTTAATTAATAAGCAAATAAACTTTCCCTATGTGGCTCTTGGTCAGCAAAGCGAGGTTTATGCTTATACCTTAAGTTATACAGGTGTGGCGGGGGATATAAAAATCACTTGTAAACGCGATTATCGGCTATCGTTGGATGGGGCTAATTGGATAAATGAGCTTATTGTTGACACGGGTACGGGCGATGGATCTGCGGAGGTAAAAATAAAATATGCCCCGCAACAAGAGTATTATTACGGCATCGAATCGGTGGTAGAACATAGGGTTAACAATGCCATGCCCTATCAAATAAAAGTTAAACCTGCCAATGCCGGTGTTCCTATAGATGCCACTACCTTAACAAAGGATAAAACATTGGATGTGGTAACGTGGAACCTCCAGTTTTTTGGAATAGCGCCTAATGGAAGTTCAAATCATGCTGCTTTTGAAACCAAGTTATCCCAGGTAGCCAATAAAATAATTGAGTTGGATGCCGATGTGTATGCGATTCAGGAAGTGATTGTGGATGAAAACTACGGCGACTTTTTAACACCACTCATCGAAAAGTTAAACGAACTTGAAGGACAAACAAGCTATGCAGGCGTTTTGGCACCTCGCTATAGCTTTTATTTTCAACCACCCGCCTCCGATTTCCCGGCACAGCGTATCTGTTTTATTTACAATATTAAAACGGTGAGCAACATGGATTCGTTTTCAATGTTTTCAGACTTTTATAAGGGATACTCTACACCGCAAATAACGGGATATCCCGGTAACAGCAGCTTGTTCTGGGCCAGTGGCCGACTGCCACAAATGATGAAGTCTGTTGTGCAGATCGACGGTAAAAGTCAGCTGCTAAATTTTATTAATCTACATGCCAAATGCTGCGATGCAGATGAACGTCGTTGGGCCGATGCGGAGTACTTATTCAACGACTTGATATTAAATTATAACGATGATAACGTTGTGATACTGGGAGATTACAACGAAACCTATTCCATGAGCAAAGGGGCATACGCACCCTGGTATGCCAATTGGAACCGGGATTACCTGCGCGCGGTGGGTTCCTCGCTCGACCATGTGAGTATCTCGGATGAGTTGTATTTTGAATACCAGAGTCTTATAAATAACAGTCGGATTGATCAGGTAAATTACTCCGATCATGACCCGGTGATGCTTCGCATGTTAATTGACACCGATAAAGAGCCCCAAAGTGTTACCTTAGCACCGATTGCATCCCAGCAGGTTGACAACATCATTCACTTACAAGGCGCTGCCAGTTCGGGCTTGCCTGTTACGTACAAGTTGGTGTCGGGCAACGCGAGCTTATCGGGCGATATGCTTCAGGTTAACGGTTTGGGAGAAGTGAACGTGCAGGCTTTCCAGGAGGGTAATGCCCAATATGCACCCGCCTTTTCAGATTGGGTGAGTTTTAATATAGAGGGAAATACAGGGGTAGAGCAGGATTATGCGCAAGGGCTGCGTGTGTATCCAAATCCGGCATCCCATCGCGTTATGGTGTTGATGCCAAACGAAGGACCAAAGCAGATTCGTATTTTCGATTTAACAGGTAAAACTCATCATCAACGCATCGTGTTTGGCAAGGAAGAGATGCTGAAAACGGATGACTTACCCAATGGCGTGTATTTTATTCAGATAACATCGGGTAATATTACCATTGCCAAAAAGCTGGTGGTAAAGAATCGATAATACAGGGTATTGATCACGGGGTAAATAGAGATTTAATGAAAATATTCAGCTCTCGAGCAGCAAGGTGCCTTCTTCTATCCGAAACAAAAAAATAATAAAAAAATCACCCTTAGCGCAATCGGTTGAAATAAGATAAGTGCAGTGTAAGTGAGTGTATGGCAGTAATCTAAAGGTTTTGACGGCAACGGGATATTACTATCTTTGGCTCATTGAAACCAATAATATAAGCAATGACTATTAAAAATCTATTACTTGCACTTACTTTAATTGTATTGAGTGCGTGTGCACAAAATCAACCCCAAAAAACCGTACAGGCTCCCTTTGTTTGGGATAATGCCAATGTGTATTTTTTATTGACCGATCGTTTTAACAATGGCGACACAACTAACGATGTCAATTTTGAGCGTAATGGCGAGACCGGCCTCTTACGCGGATTTATGGGAGGCGATTTCAGGGGAATCATTGATAAGATTAATCAAGGATATTTTACTGATTTGGGTGTGAATGCTTTGTGGTTTTCGCCTGTGGTGGAGCAAATACATGGCAGCGTGGACGAAAGTACGGGAAATACTTATGGTTTTCACGGATACTGGGCCAAAGACTGGACTCGTATAGATCCTAATTGGGGTACGGAGCAAGACTTTATGGATTTGGTTGATGCAGCGCATACTAAAGGTATCAGGATTGTGATGGACGTGGTGCTTAACCATACCGGCCCCGTAACACCTAAGGATCCGGTTTATGGAAAGGATTGGGTGCGTACCGGTCCGCCCTGTACCTACGAAAGTTATGAGTCAACGGTAACTTGTACTTTGGTAGAGAATTTGCCCGATATAAAAACGGAAAGTAACGAAGAAGTAGGTTTACCCGAAGTGTTGTTGGAAAAATGGAAAAAAGAAGGTCGTTTAGAAAAAGAGATGGAGGAACTGAATGCTTTTTTCGCAGAAACAGCTTACCCTCGTGCTCCCCGGTTTTATATTATCAAGTGGCTGACTGATTTTGTGCGTAAATATGGGGTGGATGGTTATCGCATTGACACCGCTAAGCATACTGAAGAGTCGGTTTGGAGTGAGTTGTATAAGCAAGCATCCAAGGCTTTTGAAGAGTGGAAAGCGGCCAATCCGGACAAGGTACTCGATAACAATGCTTTTTATACCGTTGGTGAGGTATATGGTTATGGTGCATCAAGTGGCAGAATATTTGACAATGGAGGGGTGCAGGTGGATTACTTCGATCATGGCATGCATGCCCTCATTAATTTTGAGTTGAAGAGCGATGCCCAAAAAGACTACGAATTCATTTTCGCCAAATATTCCGATATCCTTAACAAGGAGCTTAAAGGCAAGTCTGTTTTAAATTATCTGTCCTCGCACGATGATAGCCATTCTTTTGATATGACAAGAGAAAAAGCCTATAAGGCGGCCAATGTGTTGTTATTATGTCCCGGAGCTTCTCAAATTTATTATGGCGACGAGATTAACCGCCCCTTGATTATAGAAGGTACGGTTGGCGATGCCACCTTGCGTAGTTTTATGAATTGGGAGGATATTGCCTCAAACACAATGGTGAACGGTGTGGGAGCCAATGATTTGTTAAACCACTATCAAAAACTAGGACAGTTTAGAGCAGCGAATCCTGCGGTAGGTGCCGGGGTGCATACGCAAATTACTGCCCAGCCGTATGTTTTTAAACGTGAGTTTACCCAAAACGGATACAGCAACAAGGTTGTTGTTGGTATGGATTTACCCTTAGGTGCAAAAACTATTTCCGTTGGCGATGTATTTGAAAATGGTACAAGGCTTAAAGACCACTACTCTGGTATTGCCGTAAAGGTAAAAAATGGAGAAGTAAGGCTACAATCTGATTTTGATATGGCTTTACTCGCTGCAGATAAATGATGTGTTCAGAATAGATCTATTTCTTTGCTTTTAAAGTGATGAGAGTGGGGCAAACGGATGCTAAGCCAATAGCCAAGAGGCCATGGAAAAGTAAACCAGTACGCCGCATATGTCGGAAATAGAAGTTATCAACGGCGCACTGGCAGTGGCGGGATCCAGCTTTAGTTTCGTGAATATAAAAGGTAAGAGCATACCCGTTAAACTGCCTATAACTACCGTAATTATCATAGTTAAAGCCACCACTGCCATAATCTCGGGTGCCCTGAAGTTAGCAATCAGGGCAACACCGAGCGCCATTGTTGTGCCCAGGAGTACCGCAACAACAAGCTCTTTCCCTATAAGCTTATACAAATCAGCTATACGCACTTCACCCATAGCCAAAGAGCGGATCATAAGTGTTGCCGACTGCGAACCAGCATTACCACCACTGTCAATAAGCAGGGGTAAAAAGAAAACCAGTGCAACCGCCGATTGGATCACATCCTCGAAGTTGCTCAAGGCTGCACCCGAAAAAATATTCACAAACACCAATGCCATCAGCCAGACAATCCGGTTTTTATATAACGAAAATAAGCGCGTTTTAAGTGGATTTGAAATGGCAGTTTGAAAAGAACCGAATTTATGAAAGTCCTCTGTTGATTCCTCTTCCACCACATCCATTATGTCGTCGAAGGTGACAATACCCAGCAACACGCCCTCTTCGTTTACTACGGGCAAGGCCACCCGATCGTAGTCCCTGAATACTTTAATAGCTGTTTCCTGATCTTCATTGGCATTAAGTGCGATAAAACGGTTGTCCATTAACTCTTTGATTGCTTGCTGTGGAGATGCCAGAAGAAGTTCTTTGATTCTGATATCGTCAATCAGTTTCCAATCTTCATCCACAATATAAATCACGTTTAATGTTTCCGAATCCCTACCATATTTACGGATATGCGCAAAAGCCATCTCCACGGTAAAAAAGGATTTAATAGCCACAAATTCAGGTGTCATCAACCTGCCGATACTATCTTTTGAGTAGCCTAGCAGCTTATTGGTAATACTGCGTTTTTCGGGCGACAAGTATTGAAGCAACCGCTGTGCTACTTTGCCGGGCAACTCCCCCAGAAATGCCGTTCTATCGTCTGGTTTTATATCATTAAGCAGTTTGGAGATAATCTGTGATTTTTCGGCCAAACCTTCAATAATTTCTTCTTGCTTTTGATGGCTGAGCAACTTAAACACCTCTCTGCCATGGGCTCGGCCAAGTAGCCTGAATAATATAACCTCATCATCGGCCGATGCACTTTCGATTAATTGTGCTACTTGTATTGGATCCAATTCTTCCAATGCCGTTTTTAGCAATCGCCAATCTTCACGTTGAATAATATTTTTAAACTTGACTTTGGTTTTTGTGGAGTACATCTATTTTGATTTTTATGTGCAAGATAACAGGATATATTTAATAAGGATAACAAGGCAGAGGGATAGATGGATTAAATAAATTTTAAATACTCTTGTGAAATATCTTACCGGACGGTTCACTGTTCGTGCATATTTTTTATCTTTGAACAAAATACCTGTGCGATGAATCTGCGTAAAATAAACATACCCCCTATCCTTAAAAACAAGTACATTTTAACACTTGTCGTATTTGGTGTGTGGATGCTTTTTTTTGACCAAAATAACTTATGGGACAAGAGGAAACTCAATTCGCGGATAAATCAATTAGAAAAACAAAAACATCATTATCAGGTTGAAATAGAGCAAAACGAGCGTAAACTTAGCGAAATACAGGAAAGTCCGGAAAGTTTAGAGAAATTTGCCCGCGAAGAGTACCTCATGAAAAAGAATGACGAAGATATTTTTGTTATCATTGAACCTTAAATTTTAAGTTATTGCTACCGCCAATCAGGTGCTGCTAGCGTTTACAATTTAATTACAACACAATTTTATAATTATGTATAAAGCACTTAGTGCAGCCTATTTTATTGGAATGATTCTGGTATTGGCCGGAATTTTATTTCAATTAAACGATATACCCTATGCCCTGGTTTGTTTGATAATTGGATTAATACCTATACTTGGCGGCCGTTTGTTCAATTTTATAAAAGGGAAAGCAGAAAATAAACGTTTACATGCCATTATGCTGTTTAGTGCTTTATTTTTAACAGCTGCTGTGGTAGCAATCTATTTTAATAGGAGCTATTGGATTATAGCCGTGTTAATTACGGCCACGTTGGATTTATACGTGAGCTTTAGAAAGTATAAACGGTAGCTTGGTATTTTGCCTGTATTAGAGCATTCATTAATTTTACACCGTAAAAAATAACCTGCTTGTTAAATCACTATTTGTCCTGTTTATATAACGCCGGCTGATTTATGGCTGTTTTCTCACTGCTATTACATTTGTGCTGTAAACCTTTTTCATAAATCTGATATTCTACACTTCCAAAATTGCCACATACTGTAAAAATTCGTTTATCCAGCAAATAAAAGCTTTCGTAAAAAACAGTTTAAATATCCTAACCTATCGCTACGAGGGGCGTACCAAATGATACGGTGCAAATAAGCGTTCAGCGTTAAATCAATATTATAATTGAATTATCGTTCGCTTTGTTAAATTTGTACCATAGCCTAAATTAACGCCTTATACAAAATGCCAATCGGAAACGAATCAGAACATGCTGACACCAATATGCTTTATACCTCGGCTGTGCCTGTCGATAGTATTAAGTGTGACGAGTGCAGTAAAACCAAAGTAATCGAGAGTATGTCCGAAAAGGTGTATGGTTATATCTCGCAAACTGTTCCTATACACTCCGATAAAGTTTGTGTGGTAGAATCTTTCCAGTCCGATTGGTGTAATAAGTTAGCAGAACCCATGTTGGGTTTGGTGGATGTTTGTCCAATAAATTTAAGCAACAACCTTAATGTATATTTAAAAAACCTCAACGCCAGTTTGCCGGAAACTTCTATTATTGTTGGGTGCTGCATGATTGCCGACATTGAGGATAAAAAAGCCAGAAGAAAAAATAAGTATTACAAATATTTAAAAAAGGGTAAGGGCTTTTATAAAGCGGAAACCTTGGGGAGATTGGTTTATTTTGGTTTTTCGATTATTGAATTTAAGGAAATAGAGGGCTTGCTGTATTTTATGGTGATGAAGGTAAAAGAGGCACCCGGCAATTTAAATGGATGTAGCGATAAAATATTATTTCCAATGACCAGAATAGGTAAAGATGGGAAAAAGCTTATCGTTTATAAGGTAAGAACCATGCACCCTTATTCGCAATATCTGCAGAACTATGTGGTTAGGTTAAATGGCTATAACGAAGTGGGAAAGCCGGCCAATGATTTTCGATTGACCCCATGGGGTAAGTTTTTTCGCAAATATTGGTTAGACGAACTGCCACAGTTGTTAAATCTGCTTAAAGGGGAGCTTGCGCTGGTAGGGGTACGGCCCTTGAGCCAAACGCGTTTCTCAGAGCTGCCCCGCGAAGTACAAGAGCTCCGTGTTCAATTTAAGCCGGGGTGTATTCCTCCATACGTATCTCTTCTGATGCCCGATTCAAAAGGCAATATTGAAGCCGAAATGATTTATATGGATGAAAAAAGGAAAAAAGGAATTCGTACCGATGTGAAATACTTTTTTATGGCAATAAAAAATATTTTAACAGGGAAAATTACCAGCTCCTAATAAAAGCAAGCCAAAGCCAAAATGGTTGAGGTTTCTTTATTGTTTATGTTTAGGATTGTCAGTCTCTTTAAAGCATAAGCACTCGCCCAATCAATACTTACCGTCTCATCGGATTGTTCACTATCGGTTACTTACAGAATTAACCTGGCTCACACCGATTAACCTGTCGTAGTAATCGCCCATGCCGCGATAATAAACCAGAATGAGATAGTCATTCTCAGCTTTGCTGTGCGAGCCTTCAAATAGGCCTACCGAAGCTTCGCGGAGATTATTAGGCTTAAAAGCAAATTGGTAATTATAAAATCCTTGTTTTAGCAGCAACGATGTCTCGTACTGTTTTAAGTTAAAATTATACTCCATTTTCGATTTCTCAGTAAATTGCCAATTGGTTAAGGCACCCACCAGATGCACCTCGCCACCCACCAATGGCGCTGAACGTGGCAGATTAAAATGTACAAATACATAGTCGGCCTCAATTTCAGGCTCGTCTTTCTCCTGTATTTCAATTACATATCTACCGTTAAAATCGTTGTTAAAAAAGTACGATTGTCCGGCAAGTATCTCATCGGGGAATAATTCTACATGCGAATAGGGGGCGTGAAACGTGATGTCCTTTATTTTACTACTCTGAAAACGAATGCTTCGTAAATCTAACCATCTAAACTCATTACCGCCCTCAAACAGGGTTTCGCGATTATAGTTGTACACTAATTCATTTTGCTTTATAAATTGTGGTTTTAGCCGGGTGATGGCATTGTCTGTTCGTCCGTTCTGAAATATGCTCACCTTAACATCGTTTAAAGGATTGCTCATTTCAAAATTGGGATGAAATATAGTCAGGTCAATTTCTTGCTTTGCTTTTCTCAATTCCGAATTCATAGTGTATTTTACCTGTGGAATTACATCCACCAATTGCTCTGTAACCATAAATCGTTGGGATAAAACAGGATTACTGGTCTGGGTGTTCTCATAAACTTTTAACACATAATTGCCCGAAACCAAAGGGCTTAAATCCTCGTTCGGAAAAGTAAGTTGGTAATGCACATAATCGATGGAAGTATTAAAAGAGTAGGCATAATCCAAAAGGGCTACCTTGTTTATTCCGCGGGCATACTCGGTTTCCATTAACTGCGATGGCTCCCAGCCCTCGTCGCAATGCACAATACTATAATAGTAATCCCGCGTTTCACCCACCAAATCGTCGAACGATACCAGTATTTTATCGCTACTGCCAATATGAATGATAGGGTAGGACAAGGGCCAGCCCTGCTTATGGCATTGCACGGTTTTAATGGAGGATTTGTAAGCTCGATTGGGAATGGGCTGCGCATTCAAAAAATGAAATACCATTAGGAGAAAGAAGGATAGAAGAGGGGTTTTTTTTATCATAGCATTTTACTGGTAAATGGTTTTACGGAGTACTTTATATAAATTATGTTGCTGCCATGATGAGCGTTCCGCTTCAGAATCAAATCCTGTTTTTTCTATGGCTGTATAATTTTCAAGACTATCTTTGAAATCGGGAAATATTTACCTTTCAAGGCCAGATGTACTGTGTTGACCTTTAATGCTAAATTTTTTAACTACTATTCGGAGTTATAGTCTTCACGCTCTGTTTTGATAGGCTGTTAAGATAAGATTCAATTATTGTCATCTTGTAATTACGAACATCCGTTTCGCTCTCTCAATTACAGTGATGTTGAACCTTATGTCTGTTGAGTTTCTATGTTAAGCACGTTTACTTAGCTGCAAATATATTTAACATGTACGGCATGTACAAATTTTTTCTATAAATGCGATTTGATGATTTTTTTCTTTAATTGTTGACTCAAAGGGATGGACAAGTTAGAATTTATTGTATTTTTGCATCAAATTTTTAAAAAACTTTTTATCAAACATGTCAGACGTAATCAAAATAAAAAAAGGTCTTGATATTCGGCTGGAAGGTAAAGCGGAAACAGTATTTGGTGCTGTGAAGCTACCTGAGCTCTTTGCTGTAAAGCCGGGGGACTTTCCCGGCTTAGTGCCAAAGTTGGCGGTTAAGCCTGGCGACAAAGTTAAAGTGGGTTCGGTATTGTTTTACGACAAATACCGCACCGATATTAAGTTTGTTTCTCCGGTTAGCGGCGAGGTTACGCTGGTAAACCGTGGCGAGCGCAGACGAATATTAGAGGTTGTGGTTAAGAGTGATAACCAGAACGAGGCTGAAGAGTTTGGGGCAGTTGATCCAAAGCAGGTATCTAAAGAGGAAGCAATAAAAAAAATGAAGGCAGCCGGTATGTGGCCTTTCCTTCGTCAGCGTCCTTACAATATAATCGCCAATGCCGAGGACGAACCCAAAGGTATTTTTATTTCAGCATTCGATTCGGCTCCCCTGGCTCCGGATTATGACTTTATCGTATCAGGGCAGGAAAAAGAATTTCAGGCCGGGGTCGATGTGTTGAATAAACTAACCCCGGGTGGAGTTCATATTGGTGTAAATCAGCAAATGGCATCCAAGCTGTTTTTATCTACTCAGGGGGTTACAAGACATTCTTTTTCGGGTCCGCATCCGGCCGGTAATGTAGGTGTTCAGATTCATCATGTTTCGCCAATCAATAAAGGTGAGCTGTGTTGGACTATTCAGCCACAGGAGGTTATATCTTTGGGTAAACTATTTCTTGAAGGTACCTACGATGCGTCCAGAGTGATTGCCTTAACGGGTTCTGAGCTGAAAAACCGAAACTATGTACGAACAAAAGTAGGCGCTAACATTGCACCCTATGTAGCCAATAATGTATCGGAAGGTAATTTGAGATACATCAGTGGTAACGTACTCACGGGAACTAATATTGGTAAGGATGGCTACTTGGGTAGTTACCATGCTCAATTTACCGTAATACCCGAAGGCGACAAAAGCGAATTTATGGGATGGGCCGCCCCGGGATTGGATAAGTTCAGTTTGTCGCGCACATTTTTTACCTGGTTGAGCGGCAAAAAGCAATACGTTTTAGATGCTAATCTTAACGGTGGTAAACGTGCTATTATCGTTTCCGGCGAATACAACAAGGTGCTGCCTATGGATATCATGCCCGAACAGCTGATAAAAGCGATTATTACCGTTGATATAGATAAAATGGAGCAGTTAGGAATTTACGAAGTGGTAGAAGAGGATCTGGCACTGTGTGAATTTGTGTGTACCTCAAAGTTAGAAATTCAAAGCATTTTGCGCAAAGGCCTGGATGTGATGATAAAAGAGATGAGCTGATATGTTCAATCAATTTGTAAATATTAAAACTATAGTAAATTGAAAGCATTAAGACAATATTTAGATAAAATCAAACCAAACTTTGAAAAAGGAGGGAAGTTTGAAAAGTTGCACTCCACATTCGATGCTTTTGAGACTCTACTTTTTGTTCCGGCCAAAACGTCAAAAAGCGGTGTGCATATCCATGATGCCATTGATTCAAAAAGAACAATGTCTATTGTGGTGATGGCCTTGATACCTGCTTTGCTGTTTGGTATATGGAACACAGGGTACCAGCATTTTTTGGCTTTGGGTCAACCCGATGCTGATTTTTGGCAAATGTTAGGGTACGGTGCTTTAAAAGTGCTTCCTATTGTTGTGGTAGCCTATGTGGTGGGTCTTGGCATTGAGTTTATGTTTGCACAACTACGTGGGCACGAAGTAGCCGAGGGCTTTCTGGTATCGGGGATGCTTATACCTTTAGTGATGCCGGCAGATGTTCCTTTGTGGATGGTGGCGGTGGCTACCGCCTTTGCCGTGATTATAGGTAAAGAAGTGTTTGGCGGTACAGGTATGAATATCTGGAACCCGGCGTTGATAGCGAGGGCCTTCTTGTTTTTTGCCTATCCCTCAAAAATGTCGGGCGACCTTATATGGGTTTCCGGTATGACCAAGGGCGAGGGCATAGTAGATGGCTATTCAGGTGCAACAGCACTGGGTAATGCGGCCGTGGGTAAAACAGAGTTGCTGGCCAATGGACAACCTTTAGATTTATGGCACAGTTTTTTAGGTATTATACCCGGCTCCATAGGCGAAACAAGTATGATAGCTATCCTTATAGGTGCATTGGTATTATTGATTACCGGAATAGGAAGTTGGAAAATAATGCTCAGCGTATTTGCCGGAGGCTATCTGATGGCACTGGGATTTAATGCCATAGGATCCAACGAATTGATGTCGGTGGATGCAGTACACCAGCTTTGTCTGGGAGGCTTTGCCTTTGGTGCTGTTTTTATGGCCACTGATCCCGTATCTGCTACCCGAACCGAAAAAGGAAAGTTTATTTATGGATTCCTCATTGGTGTATTTGCTATGTTGATACGTGTATTCAACCCGGCATATCCCGAAGGTGTGATGTTGGCCATTCTACTGATGAACACTTTTGCACCATTGATTGATCACATGGTTGTTCAGCAGCATATTAAACGCCGTTTAAAACGAGTTAAAGTAAACGCTTAATAAACTATAACAATGGACAAACAAGGAAATTTATATACATTTCTATATGCATCGGCCATGGTAATTGTGGTAGCTGCGATTTTGGCTTTTGTATCGGAAACCCTAAATCCAATACAGAGTAAAAACGTTGAGGTGGCTAAAAAAATTGACCTGTTAAGGTCGGTGGGTATCGATAGTGATGCGACAACAGCTGAAAGAATTTACGATGAGCATATTGGTAACAATACCAAGGTTATTAATATGAGTGGTGAGGAAGTAGAAGGCAACGCCTTTGATATTGACCTGACTAAAGAGAATCGTAAACCGGCCGAAGAACGCAAGTATCCGCTATACATATGTACGCTTGATAATGGTAGCGAAAAATTAATTATACCCTTGCGCGGTGTTGGATTGTGGGGACCCATTTGGGGTTATGTCTCACTTAACGAAGATAAAGAAACTATTTTTGGTGCCAGCTTCGACCACAAAGGCGAAACACCGGGATTGGGTGCAGAAATTGCACATGAATCATTCGAAGACCAGTTTATAGGAAAAACCATCTTCGATAAATCCGGTACCTTTACTTCTATTAAGGTATTAAAAGGAGGCCTTGCCGAAGGCAATGAGCACGCGGTAGATGCGATTACCGGGGGTACAATCACCGGAAATGGCCTGCAGGATATGTTAATGAACGGCCTGCAAGGATATATAGAATATTTAAAAAACTAAACGGTTAAAAAATGAGTAACAAAGAACCTTTGTTTTCAGCTAAAAACCGAAAACTGATAACAAACCCGCTTAGCGTTCAAAATCCGATTACCATACAGGTATTGGGTATTTGCTCGGCATTGGCGGTGACGGCCAAATTAGAACCGGCCATTGTAATGTCTATTTCGGTTGTATTTGTGTTGGTTTCGGCCAACGTAATTATATCATTGCTTCGCAACACTATCCCTTCGCGTATTCGTATTATCGTACAGCTGGTGGTGGTGGCGGCACTTGTAATACTGGTGGACCAGATACTGAAGGCCTTTGCCTACGAGGTGAGCAGGCAATTGAGCGTATTTGTTGGATTAATTATAACCAACTGTATCATCATGGGGCGCCTGGAGGCCTTTGCCTTAGGTAACAAACCCTGGCAGTCGGCACTCGATGGTGTGGGCAATGCAGCCGGGTATGGTGTAATCCTGATTATCGTGGCTTTCTTCCGGGAATTGTTCGGGTCAGGTACCTTAACGCTGCCCGGATTGGGCACCTTGCATGTTATTCCACAGGTATTTTACGACTGGGGATATGCCAATAACGGTTTCATGATTTTGCCTCCGATGGCATTGATTACCGTGGGTATCATTATTTGGGTTCAACGTTCTCGCAACAAGGACTTGGTTGAATCGTAATTATTAAACGGAAAAAACTGATCTAAATGGAAAATTTAATCAATATATTCGTCAAGTCTATCTTTATCGATAACATGGTGTTTGCGTACTTCCTGGGAATGTGTTCGTACCTGGCAGTATCAAAAACGGTAAAAACATCGTTCGGGCTTGGGGTTGCTGTGGTATTTGTATTGGCCATTACCGTGCCGGTAAACTACCTGTTAAACAAATACGTACTTGGCGAAGGCGCACTAATTTGGTTGGGCGAAAGCTTTGCCGGAGTAAACTTAAGCTTTTTAAGTTTTATCATGTTTATAGCCGTTATTGCCTCCATGGTGCAATTGGTAGAAATGAGTGTAGAAAAATTTGCACCGGCACTGTACACCTCCCTGGGTATATTTTTACCGCTGATAGCGGTAAATTGCGCTATTTTGGGTGGTTCGCTGTTTATGCAAGAGCGTGAATACGCCTCCTTGGCAGAGGCTACTACCTTTGGGCTGGGCTCCGGTATTGGATTTTTACTGGCTATTGTGGGTATTGCGGCCATACGCGAAAAAATAAAGTACTCCGATGTGCCCGATCCATTGCGGGGTTTGGGTATCACATTTATCGTCACAGGTTTAATGGCGATAGGGTTTATGAGTTTTATGGGAATTCAATTATAGATGAATATGATATTTTTAGCAAGTCAGGCTACGGTGATAGCCACCAGTGTGGTAGTATTTTTATTGGTTGTACTATTCTTGGTGTCCATACTATTGTACGTAAAGAAAAAACTTACACCGGAAGGAACGGTTGTTATTGACATTAACAACGGCGAAAAAGAACTGGTAGTAGATCCGGGTCAAACATTATTATCCGCTTTAGGAAATAACAAGATATTTCTTCCCTCGGCATGTGGGGGCGGAGGTACATGTGCCATGTGCCGTTGTCAGGTACACGATGGGGCAGGCAGTATTTTGCCTACCGAAACAGACTTCTTTAGCCGTAAGGAGCAAGCCAATGATTGGCGATTAGCCTGTCAGGTAAAGGTGAAGGAAGACATGAAAATGGAAATTCCGCAAGAAGTACTCGGCATTAAAAAATGGGAATGTACGGTGGTTTCCAATAATAACGTGGCCACTTTTATTAAAGAATTTGTGGTGAAATTGCCAGATGGCGAAAATCTGGACTTTAAATCGGGAGGTTATATCCAAATTGACGTACCTAAGATTACTGTTGATTTTAAAGATATGGATATCGACGAAAAATTCCGCGACGAGTACGAGAAGTTCGGTATTTTTGACCTGCAAATGGTAAACCCCGAAGAGACCTACCGAGCCTATTCCATGGCCAATCATCCGGCCGAAGGCAATATAATTATGCTCAACATCCGGATTGCTACTCCGCCTTGGGACAGGGTAAACAATGGATTTGCAAAAGTTAATCCGGGAATATGTTCTTCGTATATCTTCTCTTTAAAGCCTGGTGATAAAGTGGTTATTTCGGGTCCATATGGCGAGTTCTTCTTAAAGGACACCAATAATGAGATGATGTTTATCGGTGGTGGAGCCGGTATGGCACCCATGCGTTCACATATCTTCCACTTGTTCCATACCCTAAAAACAGGTCGTAAAGTGAGTTTCTGGTACGGAGCGCGTTCCAGGAAAGAGATTTTTTACCAGGATCAGTTCGAGGCCATCGAAAAGGAATTTCCTAACTTTACCTTCACTATCGCACTGAGTGAACCGCACGAGGACGATAATTGGGAAGGACCGAAAGGCTTTATCCATCAGGTTATTCACGACGAATATCTTAACAAGCACGAGGAGCCGGAGGATATTGAATATTACCTTTGTGGACCGCCAATGATGAACGATGCGGTTAACAAGATGCTATACGATATGGGTGTGCCCGATGAGATGATCGCGTTCGACGATTTTGGATCATAAGGCGATGTTGAGATAAATTTAATATCAGAATACAGATTTAAAAAACAAAAAAGACTCCCTCGGGGGTCTTTTTTGTTTGCTGCGTTATCTTACCTTCAAATTATTTTTTACATTAGAACATCAACTATCTTTGTAAATTGTGCCATTATTTTTATAATTATTAAATGACAACAAAAAAACTGATCCGAAACACATTCCTCATTGTTATAGGCTTTGTGCTTTTGCTCGTGTTATTGGCGCAAGTATTCAAAAACGATATCGTTAAGCTAGCTATCCAAAAAGGCGCGAAAACCTTTGATGTGCCCTTAACGGTGGGTGAGGTCGATTTTAGTTTCCTTTATCGCTTTCCGCTGGCTACCATCGAATTCAACAACCTGGTGGCTTTTTGCCCTGATGGTACGGATACGTTGAGCGCGCATGCCGATACCATTGCCAGCATCTCCAAGCTTTATGCCTCGGTGGATATCCTGGAGTTGATCGACGGCAATATTCTGGTGCGCAAAATTGATATCGAGGATGTGAAGGCCAGGTATCAGGTGGATTCCCTTGGAAATAGCAATTTTGACTTTTTGTTGAAGCCGCCTGCCGGTGATAGCCTTACAATGGCTGAAGATACCTCCAAAGCACAAGGTGTATTTACTTTAGATAAGCTTACTTTAAAAAATATCGAGTTAATATATAGCGATGCAGTTTTAAATACATCAGTACAAGTAAATATCCCTAATCTCATCATGAATGGTAAGGCGCAACCAAGCGGGTTTTTAGCTGCAACCGAGGGAGAAGTCGTTGTGCAACATGCCCGCTACGCCAATTACAATTTGGAACCATTGGCCAAAAGCAGGCTTAACTTTAATGTTACGGCAAAGAATGACACCCTTAGTATTTCTGAATTTACGCTCAAGGCAGGCACCGCAATGCTTACAGTTGAAGGTAGTGCAGTTACTTCCGACAGCACACAGGTGGACATCCGGTTTGCGGGTAGTGGAATTAACATCGCCGAAAATGTATCCATCTTACCCCAGAATAGGTTGGCGCAATACAAAGTAAGCCATGCAGCAGGGGTGGTGGATGTAAAAGGTACGGCGCAAGGGTACCTGACTAATAATATGATGCCCCTGATTGATGTGAGCCTGCATTTGGAGGAGGGTGCTCTTGCTTACGATATTTACCCGAATTTGAAAAATATGGTCTTAGACGCCCACTATACCAACGGTTACTCCCGGACCATGGAATCATCGGTTTTAAACATCAAAAAGTTTCAGGCGCAAACATCGCTAAGCTCCATTGATTTTTCGGCAAGGATACTAAATCCCATGCAACCACAATACGACCTTAAGGCCAGCATAAGCACCGATTTAAGCGAGCTGTTGCCCTATGTGCCGGATTCTGCCGTTAGAAAAATGAGCGGTAAAGTAAAGGGTGATATATCTACCTCAGGTATTTTGCCCGACTCGATAGGAGCGGATTTTACCGATTATTTGCTGAAGAGGACCAGGTTAAACCTTAGTTTAAACCAGCTGAATCTACGTATAAATTCACTGCCCGCGCTGAATGGCTTGGGTGGGAAGCTGACTTTTATCCCCGGGAGTATTATTTTGAGTGATATTAAAGCGGAAGTGCCGGAGTATAAGGTTTCGCTGGCCGAAGGATATTTGAGAAGTCGTTATAAAGGTAAGTTGAGTGATTATCAAAATTTATCGGTTCAAATAGACAGTGTGTTGCTGGCGACGCCTTACTCCTACGTGACCGCCTCAGGTAATTTGGATGGATTTAAAAAGGTGAACTATAAACTGAATGCCACTGTAGATGCTAACTTGTCCGAAGTAAAGCAATGGCTCCCAGACGGCATAACCAATAGCATGTCAGGTAATTTGGGGGCAAGCATGGCTTCGGCGGGCACGTTTGATATTGATTCTGTAGCGGATCAATCCATGTCCTTGCTGTTCGATAACAGTACGTTTTCTGTGGACATGAACAATATATTCCTGAACATGCCCGATACCCTGATGAATGTTAAAATGTTGTCGGGGAACTTGGAGTATAAAAGCGATAGTGTTTGGGTGGACGGTTTGTCGGGCAATTATCTCGGGCTCGATTTTGCAGCTGATTCCACCATCATAGCGCATGTTTATACCGCAGCCGTTCAAAATGCGCCCAAAGAAATGTTGGTGCAGGGTAATTTTGCCGTGGGCGATATGGATTATACCTGGATAGAAAGTTTTATGGTGGATACCGTATTGGACGAAAGCCTGAAATTGCAACCTGAGGTAGAGCCATACAAAATAAACTTTACCTACAAAATAAAAGGCACCGCAAAGGCCAAAAGCTTTAAGTACGAGGAGGTGACTATCGAGAATCTCGATACCAAATTTCTGGCTCGCGTGGAGGATGGGTATTATGTGGCCGATGGCCTTACCTGCAATGCTTTTGGTGGTGATGTGAGCGCTTCGGTAAAATACGAGATGTTTCCCAATTTTAGGGATGTGCTGCATTTTAAAACAGACATGCAAAATGTAGATATGTCGCGTATGTTAAATGAGTTGGAGACCTATATTGATCAGGAGGATTTTACAGGTGAAAACGTGTTGGGCAAACTGACCGCTCAAATGGATGGAAAAATTATTATGCAGGATTACACGCCCGTGTATGATTCATTGCTGTTAAAAGGAAATCTGGTACTGGAAGATGGCGCTCTTATTAATGTTAAGCCGGTGATGGATATAGAGGATATAGCTTTTATAGGTCTGAAAAACATGGACAAGCTTTACTTTAGCACCCTCGAAAGTCAATTGTTTTTATTTAAAAACAACATGTATTTTCCGCGTACCAACATTCGCAGCTCATCGTTCGATGGGATGTTTTTTGGCATGTACAGCTTTGGCGAGGATTATGCCTATCACGTTAAGGTTTTCCTTAATCAGGTTTTGTCGGGCAAACGCAATGCCGACCTTGAAAAGCAAGCCAGGGATAGCGGTTTCGATGAAGAGGAGGAGTCGGACGGTCGCCGACCTATTTATGTGGTGTCGAAAAGCGAAAACGGGAAATCAAAGGCCTGGCTCGACAACCGAAAAGACAGGTTGCGCATGGACGCCAGGGTAAACCTTCAGGAACAAATGGTTAACTTTAG
The DNA here is from genome assembly GCF_900182605.1 of Saccharicrinis carchari. Classification (NCBI taxonomy): domain Bacteria; kingdom Pseudomonadati; phylum Bacteroidota; class Bacteroidia; order Marinilabiliales; family Marinilabiliaceae; genus Saccharicrinis; species Saccharicrinis carchari. The sequence goes on along the minus strand of NZ_FXTB01000004.1, from coordinate 120,305 downwards.
GTTCGATCCCCGGTTGGTTTTGTATAATACGGATGAATAAAGGATGATGTTAAAAAGAAACTATATTTATACTGTTTGTTTTTGCCTTGCTATGCTTGTGTTTGGCGGATGCAAAAACGCACAGGAGCAAGGTGTACGAAGAATAGAGGCCATACTGCAACAAAATGCAGAAGATATCGTGTTCGGAAACGAAACGGCAAAGCATACCATTTTTCTGTATGCCAGTTACAATTGCCAGTATTGCAGGTATTTGTTTTCCAGAACTTTTCCCGGGTTAAAAGAAAATTATCTGGACAAAGGATTGGTAAAAGTAGTGCTGAAGTTCGTTGATTTTGGCGAAGATCCGCAAACGCAATATGCCTTAAAAGCAGCCAGTTGTATTTATCGCCATGGCAATTATCATAAGTTCCATGAGTTATTGCTGGCAGATCCAGCCATAGTGGCAAGCGAAAAGTTTAGGGCCTTGGTTGATGATATTATGGCCGAAAATACCGATATTGCACAGTGTGTTTTAAGCAAGCCCGATAGTGATTTTCTAAAAAATAATCTTAAAGAATTCAGAGAACATCAATTTACGGGAACGCCCACCATGGTGATTAACAAACATGTTTACACTGGATTTGTATCCTTTGAAAAAATAGATGCAATAATTAAAAAGGAGTTTGAAATGTAAAACTGTACCCAATTTCCATTTAAGGGTGCTGCTTAATTTTAGTCTATTATCTCATATCTAAATACCTAAAGAAATATGAAAACAAAACTGATTTTTACTTTGATGCTGGCGATACTGGCCTTTGTAGCTTGCTCCGAAGACGAATCGGGCGAATTTTGCGAGAACCCCGGAGCTACCTGTCCCGATGATACAGCCATTGACGCAAGTGCTTGTTGTACCTCTTCGAGCTGTTATTGGACCTACAAGGGTACGGATTATCCATGCAATGGAACAAACTGTAATGCGGTTACAGCCAGTATTATTACTGATGCCTGTGTGGCCGGTGTCAACCTAAAATCGTGGGATGGCGATTTAGCTAGCTTGCAAGCGCAAATGGAAGCTGTAACCGAAAAGCTATTAGCCGAAGCCCGTGCCTCGTGTGCCGATTGTAAATAAAAAGAGGTTAGAACTGAGGATGTTCTTGGATCCGACAGCCTAAAATATCAACAGGGTAGTGAATAATTCAGGGTATACGCATGGGGTGAATAGGTGTATGAGGTAAATATTCACTCGTGAGTAGAAGGGTTTGCTTCGTGAATTGTCCCATGCGTGTTGTGCTCAAATCAGCAAGTTCTTAATCAAGTGGTTTTCTTCCGGATTGTTTCCGATCTTATTCTCCCTAATGTTCATTTCTTCAATTTGCTTTTCTTTAATCAAATGAAAGGGAAACGATCGGAGTTGATTGTTTTTGAGGTAAATATTTTTTATTGTCTTTGAATCCAATAAATGCTCGCAGCCCCCGATGACCTGATTATCGTTAAAATCTATAAGCCAAAGCGCAGGGCAATCCGCAATTATCGATGGTATTTTTTCAAATTTATTATCGCCCAGGTATAGTTTTTCGAGTGCGGGTAACTGTGCAATAGAATCTGGTAGAGCAGCTAGTTTATTGTGGCGCAAATCTAAATATTTCAAGTTTTTTAAAGCCGAAATTTCTTCGGGCAGGGAGGTTAAATCATTGCCCTGTATATCCAGGTATTCGAGATGCTCAAGTTTAAAAAGCTCCCGTGGCCACCGACCCTTTAAACGGTAATTAGGTATATTGAGATGCGTAAGCTGACCTAGATCGTTGAGTTGGTATCCTTTTAAAAACCAAACCATTCTTTCTACGCGATCCAGGCTCATAGGCAATTGGTCGTTTAGCTTTTGGATGATAGTTGAATCTGTCTTTTCCATCATACTTTAGAAACAAAGCTGGTTTATTTCATTTCGCAAAGCATCGTATTTAGTTTTGCTTAAACCAAATGTCTGGAGCAAAACCATATTTTCCAATAACTGTGAGCAAGTTACTACCCCTTGATTTAGCAAATGTTGTTTTGCTTTGGAATTAAGATTGTTTAATATCGTAATGGGATATATTTTTAAATCTTCGATAATATTTTTTAAGCCCTTTCCAATCGGGTAATCCCATGCCAGTAGGTTTAATCCATTGCAGTTTCCGTATTGCAAAGAATCTGACGAAAAGCTGGTATTTGTGACTACCCAGCCCGTAAAGGAATATCCACGATATTCCTCCATACCTTCTCGTTTGCGTATGATGTCGTCCACCCGCGAGCGCACATACAAGGGTACCTGAATGCTTACATGCTTCCCTTGATCCTTATGGTATTTGCATTCCATTAAATGTTGAATGCTGTTGTTTGTGGCAATCACATCCATTTCGTGTGTTAGGCAATGCCCATCTACAACAACCCCAACCTCGGTGTCGAAGCCTTTTTGTTTAAATAACTGCCCTATCAAGATCTCAAACGGATAACCTGTTGGCCCTAATGCAAATAGGGCCTGTTTTAACTTGTAACGTGTTGCCGGCCTGGTTGCTTCGCGATGTAAAATTGAAAAGGCACGTCTGTATATTTCTTTGGTCGTGGCACCGGGAAATATCCAATCCTGTATGTCGGCAACTATTTTTGCAACCGTATCGCTTTGTGCACCTGCATTTAATAAGGAGTGCCGTAATTTTTTAGGCATAAACAGCTCCTCATCGCCCGATGCCTTTTTGATAAGGATGTTTTTTGTTGATGTTTTATTGTCCATAACTAAATTTTAACGGCTAAGGTATTGCATAGTTTTGTGGTATGGGGTTATGATGGGGCGAACAATCAGCACGCTTAACATCTTAAAGTAAAAAAAATGCTAATCTACTTGCTAAAATATAAAACATAGCTGATATAGTTGTTAAAATAGCACCTTTAATACGAGTTAACCTCTTACTATTATACAATTCCATTTGAAGAGGCCGATTGACCCCTTTTGCCAGAAATATTTAAACATAAACTCCAGGTTCTACAGAGATAGAGTAAGGTGAATGTGCCTGTTGTTTTGCAGCAAATAGTTGTACCGTCATATCATATGTTCTAATTATAAGGAGAAGTTATTATATCGTTAGTACCGTGCATCCTTTTTGGTTTACTCCACAAGCTCCTTATATAAATCATAATTTTCCTCATCAAAACATGCAAAAATAACCTTTTGCACCGATGCTGCTTTGAATGATTTAACCGCGGAAAGGGCAATTTGTGCTGCTTGTTTTTTGGGATAGCCATACACCCCCGTACTTATATTGGAGAAAGCGATGGTTTTAACATCATGCTGAGCAGCCAGCTTTAAGGCATTTAGATAGCAGTTTCTGAGTTTTTCAGGCTCCCCGGAGTCTCCCCCGTTCCATATGGGGCCTACGGTATGAATGACGTATTGAGCCGGTAATTTACCGGCCCCGGTTATTACTGCCTCACCCGCCGGGCAGTCGCCTTGTCTGTTACGGATTACCTTGCACTCGGCAAGGATGGAAGGGCCGCCGGCCCTGTGTATTGCACCATCAACACCACCACCACCCATAAGCGACGATTTGGCTGCATTAACAATGGCGTCAACTGCTAATTTTGTGATATCGGCCTGTATAACTTCTATTTTCATATACTCTAATTAAATTGCTTTCATTTGTCATATAGCCTGCCCCGACCTTTCGGGGGCTCGTTTCATAAATTTAAACAATCATTAAGAAACTAATGGATTGAAAATACTAATTAGTGTATGTCAGCTAAAAAGTACAGAGAAATAATGACCGATAGCCATTTGTATTTGGTTTTTTGCCATTATGATTCTTCTAATAATAAAATATCGGTAGCATACTCATAAGCATGGAAGTCTTCTTTGTCTATCCAAACATTAGAGCTTATGATATGGTAATTATTATCTTTTATTTTATGTATTTCCTAAATGGTTTTAGCAGCATCTGAGAATACTTCACTTCCGTTAATCTGACCTTCAAATAATCGTTTTATCAGGTTATTATCTTTAAGCCCTGCCCCTAAAGCTTTAACTATAATCTCTTTATCAATAATGAGAGGCATACTTTCGGTCATTTGGCCTTTAGACGTCTCCTATTGAGTGTTTATTATTCTTCTATAACTATCTTCTTTGATATTGAATAATTATCATTGTTAATTAGTACTAAGTACATTCCCTTTTTAAGGTCTGACACATCTATTTCTGATGATTGAAAAAATACATTATGAATTATTGTTTTTCCAGATAGATCAATAATTTTGAAAGTGTATTCTTTAGGCGTACTGATTTGAATTTTCAGTATACCATTTGATGGGTTAGGAAAGGTGTTGAATTCCATATTATTTCCTTCCGCATTTAAGCCTAGTGTATTATCTAATTCATAAACCTTCACCCAATCAATAAAAACGGAACAAGGAAATTCAGCTTCAGGAATAATTGAACCACCATATGTATAATCCTGGCCGCCTACACCAGCACTTAAAATTGCATACATTTTATGCTGAAAAGGATTCCATTCCTCAAAATGGTTTGAATATTCAGAAACACCAACTCTACTACCATCTATAATATTAATTGCATCTTCATCTTGTCCATCAACTCGAAAGGCGCCTCCATCATTCAAATAATGAATGTGATAAACGTAATCGTTAACAAAAAACTCAATTTTATCTTTATACCAATCTATACCATATGTATGAAAGCCGGTACTTCCAGCATTTGGCTCATTTTCAGGAGGAGGATAGCCTCCATATTCAGGTTCACAAGGATTCGGAACTTGCCCTGTTTCATAGCTATAATAGAATCCTTTGTGTCCATGGTTCCATGATTGCCATTGATTATTTTCCCAAAACCATGCATAATGAACACTACCAAGATTATGGTAGGGGATCGATCCTACATATTCCATAATATCAATTTCTCCGCCCTGGGGCCACATAATATAATCCCATCCTTCAGGAATTTCATCAGGCATCATCCAAAAAGCAAAGCCTTGACCTTTGTGTTTTATATCTTTTGGAAAAACCTTTGCGACAATCCTGTGTCCCGGTCCCCAGGAAGCTTTATCGGCAGAAATTACTCTTCCGCTGGTATAGTTTCTGTCTATATAAAATTCTTTTCGTGTTGTAATAACAAGACACCCATCGTCTGCACCAGGTACATTATTCTGAAAGCTTATATTTTCAATTTTATCGGTTGCTCTATCTAGTTGACCTGTACCCCAATCTCCATTTACTCCTGTACCAGTTTCGTAACTCCATTTGCTTAAATCTAGTTGACCTTGATTAAAATTGTCCTCCCACACTAATTTTCCAACTTGACCATGAATTGAAGGATTTAAAACGATGACTGAAAAAAATATAAAAAGTAATCTCATTTTTACATCAAAATATTTGTAATTTTTAATGCCCAGCATGAACACGAGTACTAAAGTACTTAAAATAATCCAGAGGGTGCTGTCTGCCACAACTGTCCCGAACTTGCTTCGGGAGCTAGCTTGCCGGTTGTCAAACAGGGAAGTAAATATGAGGCTGATTTAGGAGGGTAAGAAAACACTTCCCGTCCCCGTACCGAAGATGGGATATTTACAATGCCTAAGACTGTGGTATTTCAATACATATTTGCCTGCTTACCTAGTAAGCTATAAAGGTATTTCCTTCCTTATTTTTTCGAGGCTCCATTTTTCCATTAAAGCTTGTTGATAAATTTTTGCTCTACTTTTATCATTTTTCATTAACAGCGCCTCAATTTTATCATTATTAAAATACATATCTCTTCTGCTATCGCCCATTTCTTCCTCAATAAGACTTAGCTTGTTATTGGGAGGCAACACTGAAAAGTAAAACTCGCCAAATACATCTGTTTTCATCCTGAATGGCTTTAGTTGGAGCTTTAACTGTTTGCCACAAGCATTTAACCCGGCTAAACGGCCTTGATGTTCAGCGGCATGCCATAGCCCGGTAATTTGCCCCAGGGGATGCTCCGCTACATCGCCGGCAGCATACACATCCGGAGCCGAGGTTTCGAGATGCTCATTAACCATTATACCGGTGTTACACTTTATATGTGCATCGATGGCTAATTTGGTGTTTGGGAGATAACCGATAGTGGAAATAATGGTATCAACCTGATGCTCCTGACCATCTATCGTCATCAAAGATGTTCCGGATTTAGATTGTTTGTAAGCCAATTGTGTGATGCCTAATCGTAAATTAATGCCTGCATTTAGAATTGATTTTTCTAACATATGGGCAAACTTGGGGGTGAGAAAACGTTTTAAAACCATACTATTGCGTTCAATAAGCGTTACCTCTTTGCCCAATTTTATCAGTTGTTCAGCCGTTTCTACACCTTCTACCCCGGCACCAATAACTAAATACCTTTTTGACTTAGCGGTTGAACGTACAATATTTTCAACTTGACGGGCAGTGTGCACCTGATGTACTATGTTCTCGGTTAATCCGTCTACATAGAAATGTTTTGGTATTTTTCCGGTGGCAATTATCAATTTGTTGTACTTTATGCTGCCGCTATGATTAAAAGTGAGTACGTGTTTTGTGGTGTTTATCTGCTCCACTTTGTCGTAAAGCAATTCTACATGCTGGTCAGCTAACCAATGATGATCGATTAACGCAAATTCATCTTTAGAAAATCCTTTGGCTATGTGTTTGTTTATTTTTGTTCTTTTATATGGTATTCTATCCTCGTTATTAACCCAAAGAACCGAGGCCGATTTATTTTCTTCCCTAATGGCTTTAATGGCCGAAAGTCCGGCAATACCTCCACCTACAATAACAAAATTTTTAACATTCATATTGAGTTTGTTTTAGTTTAATTATAATGCTTTACACAACAAATTGTTGTGGATTCGTGCAAAAATAGATGGGTAAAAAAAAGAAACTTATATTTGCCGGCTCACAAAGTGTTGGTATTTTTGTTTTACAAATGATATTGAATTATTTATGTCCCCAATTTTTGAGCCTACTTTATTGCTGAACGAATCTGTTTGCAAAGCGAATATTAAACGAATGGCCGAGCGTGTTAAAGGATGGAATGGAGACTTTAGACCTCATTTTAAAACACATCAATCGGCCCGGATTGCCGAATGGTTCAGAGAGCAAGGCATTGAGCGTATCACTGTTTCTTCGTTTAAAATGGCAAGGTATTTTGCACAAAATGCCTGGAAGGATATTACGGTAGCTATTACGGCTACACAAATTGATGCCGCGAGTATTAATACCCTGGCAGCAAAAATTAACCTGAATATCGTAGTGGAGGAGGAGCAAACCATCATGGCGCTGGAAAGGGGTTTACAGCATCCTGTAGGTGTGTTTGTTAAAGTAGATACCGGCTACCACCGTACCGGAGTTGATGCCGATGATTTGATAAAAATAAAAAAAATGCTGAGTGGCTTAAGGGAGACGAAAAAATTAATTTTTATCGGATTCTTAACGCATGCAGGTAATACGTATGGAACTCGGAATAAAGTGCAAATAAGCGAAATAGTTGAGCCGGCTTTACAAAAATTTTTGGCTTTAAAAACATTCCTGAAAGACCATTTTCCGCTGATGCAATTATCATGGGGCGACACACCAAGCTGTTCTGTTTACAGCGATTTTTATGGTGTTGATGAGTTTCGTCCGGGTAATTTTGTTTTTTACGATTGTATGCAAGTGCAAATTGGAGCATGCCAATTAAGCGATATAGCGGTTTGTTTGGCGGCACCCGTTATAGCCGTGCATCCGCAACGCAACGAAATAGTTGTACATGCCGGCGCTGTTCATTTGTCGAAGGAAGGGCTTGAGTTGGCGGATGGATCAACAACGTACGGCAGTGTGGTTAAGCTGAACGGACGCGATTGGGATTCGGAACAAGTGCTGGGACAGGTTAGGTCTTTGTCGCAAGAGCATGGCATTATTTCGGTAAGCAAGCAAGTAATGCCTACCCTTAAACCAGGCGATGTGGTGGGGGTTTTACCTGTTCACTCTTGCCTAACGGCTAATTTGATGAAGCAATTTCTTAGCACAGATGGTAACTTTATTGAAATGATGAAGTAAAACAAGTTGAAACGAACTTTTCAGTAATTAAAACATAGTGATTAAACGTATTTATATGAAGCAGATTTTACTTGCAATGTCCCTAATTTTTATGTTGGCGGGGTGTGCCAGCAAGCGATATGTTAAAAAAGCAGGTTTGCTCGAAAACTCTGGTTTGTATGCGGATGCGGCTGATAACTATTTTGCGTCCTTACAAAAAAATATCAATAATATTGATGCTAAATTAGGGCTTCAGCGTACAGGCCAGTTGGTACTCGACGATAAAATGGAAATATTTAAAACACAATATCAAAATGGTAATCCTAAGGAGGCTGTTTATGCGTTTAGAGCAGCTGATGCTTACTATAACAAATTGCAAGGCGTAGGTGTTAAACTAATCTTTCCGGATGAACAACATGCTTATTATAAGGAGGTTGAGGATGCTTTTTTAAGTGGGTTGTATCGTGAAGCATCAAAGGCGCTGGATTTAGAACAATTTACCAGTGCCGAAAAACTATTTGCCGAGATATTATCTATCGACAGTAATTATAAGGATGCCAAAAGTAAATGGACGACTGCCCATTATGAGCCAATGTATCGAAATGGTAAAGAGCTGATGCAGAATAAAATGTACCGATCGGCTTACCTGGTGTTTAAAGATATAGTGGCTAAGGTTAAAGTGTACCATAATAGTTTGGCTTTGATGAATGAATCGTTAAAGCAGGCCAAATTAACCATTTATGTGTCTTCGGTAAATACCAATTTTTCATCCTATAAAACCCTTGCGGGTCAACTAACCAATAAGGTGGTAAAGGGTATAAACAGCATCAACTCGCCTTTGTACGAGGTAATTGGAACAGGAAATGCCATATCGCCCGCGAAAACACTTACTAAAAAGGCGTTTCAGTTCGATCGCACAAAAGGTGTTGTAAGCAGCCAACCCATGCCAGATGCCAAAGCTGTGTTTAGTGCCCAGGTGCAAAAGTACAATGTAAGTAAAGGGCAAGTAGTAAAAACGGAGAAGAAGGGTTATTTAAAGAGGGTAGAGAAGTATGTAGATGAAAAAACAAAGCTATCGAAGGAGAGAGAGGTATACGACAAAGTTACCTACTATGAATACCAGGCTGTTAATAAAGTAGCTTTATCTGTATCCTATTCCGTAAAACGAACGGATAGAGATGAGGTACCTGTATCCGATATATTTAATAGGGAAGAGAAGGATAAAATGCATTATGCCGAATTTAAAGGTGACTATAAAAAATTAATTCCCGGCATCTGGAAGTACCTGAGTAAGGATAGTGATGAAGACAGGGTGTACGATAGTGCCTCAGCCATCAGTAGTTTACATAAAATGTTTGAAAACAAAAAGACAATTCGGAGCAATCCGGAGTTGGAGAATGCATTGACTGAGGCTTGTGTTAAACAAATAACGGAGCAGATTAAAAACTATAAACCCGAAAATTAACAATGAAACTTAAACGTGAAGTTAAAATGCGAAACAGTTTATATTTGTTCGTATTGCTTACTCTGCTTGCTTGTTCGAGCCAAAAAAAACAAAGGGAACTATTGGAGCAAAGTAAGCCTGCATGGCTGAAGCAACGCCCCGTAAATAGTGATTATTATTATGGAATAGGTATTGCGCCTAAGGTGGGTGCTGCCATGTTGTTCGAGGATAAAGCAAAGGAAAAGGCGCTGGCCGATATTTCGAGTCAAATTAATTCTACCATTCAAGCAGAGGCTATTTTTTATCAGGTAGAGGACAAGCAAGGAGTGAAGGAATATTTGCAGAACAGGATTAAATCCACATCGGCAGAATATCTGGAGGGATATGAGTACCTGGACAAATGGGAAGATTTGTCGAACACCTATGCTTTTTATCGTCTCTCAAAGCAGAAGCACAAAGAGGTTAAGATTCGTAGAAAAAACGAGGCGCTTAAAATGGCAAGTGATAAATATTTAATGGGTATAAGCCGTTTAAGCAATGGTCAGCACGTAGCAGCTATTGAGCATTTTGCCCTTGTTATTGATGCTTTAAGCGGGTATTTAAATGAATCGACAGTAGCAGACGTGCAGGGAAAGAAAATAGACCTGGTTTCGGAATCTACCCGGGAAATAAATACCATCGTAAGGGGGTTAAACTTTATTTCAGACGTGGAAACAGCGGGTTTTGAAACATGTTACATTGTTTGCGATGCACAAAAAAAATCGGTTAGTAACATGCCGGTACAGTTAAAATATTCAGGTGCTTATTTGGTAAACGATAGGATAAAAACAGACCACAGGGGTAAAATAAGCTTACCGCACTTATCCGCTACCAACAATACGGTTGATAATGCCTTAGTAGTGCAGATAGATTTGGTGAGCCTTGGTCGTCAGGTTACCCGAAATCTATATGTCCGCAAGATTATTGAACAACAAAAAGCAAGTGAAGTTGTTGTGAAAATCACAAAGCAAGGACATAGCTAAACGGAAACCGATAATGGAATAGCATCAGCTTATAGATGTAAATTTAATTGCTTTTTGGAATGGGTGATGGTGCGTCTCTCAAAAAGGGGGGGGTAATTATGCTCTTTTGGGATTTCTCTTTGGGTACTAAGTTGCACAATCCGCTTATGTCGTTGTCAGGTACCTTTCTTCGAGCGCCCAAACCTTACGCTTACACCGAAATTTTAGCATAGAAGCTATTTCGGATTATTCATTTACAACCATAAAAATACATCCTCGGTACACCTGTCTGGCATATTTGCAGTATTACCTGGCACCTGGCATTTTGTTTTACTTATCATGGTATTAATGTTGCACTGCAACAGATTTACCCATGAATGCGAGCCATTTGTTGCGCAAAAAAAACCGAAGGCTTTACTTTAAGCAAAACCCCCGGTAACAACAGTAACAATATTATTTATTTTTTCGGAACGGCTTTTAGTGTTTCTGTCAGATAATGCCAAAACTTTTCCACACTTTCGATATTAACCTTCTCATCGGGAGAGTGCGGAAAGCGAATGGTTGGGCCAAAAGAAATCATATCCCATTTAGGGTAAACAGCTCCAAGGATACCACATTCCAGGCCGGCATGAATACCTTTTACCTTGGGAACCTTACCGAACTTTTTGTGGTAAACATCCTTCATCACAGTTAGTATTTCCGAATCGGGGTTTGGTTTCCAACCGGGGTATTGACCGTTAAAGTGTATGTTGGCACCGGCCAATCGGAATATACTATCCAAAGTGGACTCCACGTCTTCTTTGGCAGTGTCAACAGAGCTTCTTATCAGGCACATAGCCTTTGTTTCTCCTCCTTCTGATTTTACAATAGCCAGGTTTAACGACGTTTCTACCAAGCCGGCCATTGTATCGCTCATGCGTATAACACCATTAGGGCATGCTTGTATGGCATTTACCAAATCATCCTGCGATAGCTCGTCCATTACAGTGGCAGGCATATCACATTTTTCGGCCTGTAACTTAAGATGGGGTTCGGTGGCTGCCAGTTCGTTCTGGTAAATGCTGGCAAACTCCTCCACCGCTTCGGTAAAGGCAATTACATTATTGGTGGGGACAGTAACTATGGCAAATGCTTCGCGCGGAATGGCATTACGCAAGCTCCCACCGTTGATGGTGGATAGGCGAACGCCGTAAGTAGATATTACTTCTTTAAGCAGGCGGAAGATCAGCTTGTTGGCATTGCCACGCCCTAAAACAATGTCCATGCCCGAATGACCTCCTTTTAATCCGGTAAGTGATAGCTTAAAAGCAACAGAGCCGGCATCCGCTTTTACTTCATCGTATTTAAATGTAATGTTGGCATTAGAGCCTCCGGCGCAACCAACGTAAAGTTCACCTTCGTCTTCAGAGTCCAGGTTGAGCAGAATATCGGCATCCAGCAGGCCGGCTTCTAATCCAAAGGCACCCGTCATGCCTGTTTCCTCATCAATGGTAAAAAGAGCTTCTATGGGGCCATGTTGCAGATTAGTGTCCTGCAATACCGCCATGGCAGCGGCAACGCCAATGCCGTTATCCGCCCCCAGGGTTGTTCCATTGGCTTTAACCCAACCGTTTTCAATATAGGTTTGTATCGGGTCTTTTTCAAAATCGTGGATCTTATCGCTATTTTTTTGTGGAACCATATCCACATGTCCCTGTAAAACAATTGTTTTTCTATCCTCCATTCCCTTGGTGGCCGGCTTTTTTATGATAACGTTACCAATACGGTCAACAATCGTTTCTAAGCCGAGCTTTTTACCAAAGGCAACTACATGGTCTGCGGCTTTTTTCTCCTTTTTACTTGGACGCGGAATCTGCGTTAAAGCATAAAAATTCTCCCATAATAGGGTGGGCTCTAATTTTGCTATTTCGTTGTTCATCATTGTATCTTTTAGTATTTTTTAAAACACAAAACACAGTATAAGTAAAGGTTCAAAGTGTGGTTGGTTTTAACTTTTTGGCAATATAGTTAATACAATGTGTTTTGTTTCTGATAAGCGTCAGTTAATAGTTATTTCCTGTCAAAAAGCAGGAGAATTTATTATTTAATATCATATTTTTACCAACATGTAAAATATATTTCGCTGCTTCCGGTGCTTACAAGCGGGCAGTGTCTTGATAAAAACCTGTTTATATGTCAAAACAAAAACATCCCAAGGGACTGATGATTCTTTTTTTTACCGAGATGTGGGAGCGTTTCGGTTATTATTTGATGCTGGGCATTTTTAGCCTTTATATGATTGAACCTGAAACAACTAAGTTTCCAGGGCTCGGTTTTACCAATATGCAGGCAGCCGATGTTTATGGTACCTACCTGGCTTTGGTTTATTTAACACCATTTTTTGGGGGCTTAATTGCCGACAGGATGCTGGGATACCGAAACTCTATTCTTATTGGTGGTGTTTTAATGGCGTCCGGTTATATCGGTTTGGCTATTCCTGATAGCATGGGCGCATTTTACATTTCGCTGTTGCTGATTATTTTAGGTAATGGTATGTTTAAGCCAAACGTGTCGGTATTGCTGGGTAAATTATACGAAAAACCTGAGTTTATATCATTAAAAGATTCAGGCTATAATATCTTTTACATGGGTATAAATATTGGTGCCTTTGTTTGCAACTTTGTGGCGGCTTATCTGCGATTGACTTATGGATGGGGCTGGGCCTTTGCTGCTGCCGGTATTGGTATGCTGATTGGTGTTGTGTGGTTTTTGGTTGGGCTGGCGCGTGTTCCCGAAATTAAGGAGGCGGATACTATCTCGCCAAAACGACCCGGCGATGTTTCCATGAGCCGTTTGTTTGCGGTGTTGTTTTTGCCTGCTTTTGCAGCTGCGGCCTTGGGTTGGTTGATACCCGATAATATGTTCGGAAGTGACTCTAACGACGCTTTTATATTTTTTTGTATTCCTGTGTTGTTTTTCTTTTTTACCACCTGGAAAACAGCCGACAAGAAAACAGAACGTGAGCCTATCGCTGCCTTGCTGGCCGTGTTTGGTGTGGTTATAATTTTTTGGGCGGTATTTCACCAAAACGGATCGGCCTTAACTTATTGGGCCAAGAATGATACAAGCCGCGAAGTTTCCGGAATAACAGAGACCATAGTTAATGCGGTAGCAAAAACAGAGGAGGTATCTACTTTACCACGCGAAATAAAACTGCAAGGGGCGCATGGTGAAGACTTGGGTACGATAGTTGGTCCTAATCCGTATTTTAATAATTATACCAAAGAATTACCGGTAGGTAATATTGATGATAAACCATCTGACTTAACCGAGGAGGAATGGGCCGCATTAAGCGAAGCGCAAAAAAGTGAAGGAGGGCAGTTAAACCTATGGCCCACAGAGTTGCAAGCATCTATAAACCCGTTTTTTGTGGTTATACTTACCCCATTGGTGGTTGGTATTTTCGGGTGGCTGCGCCGTAGAAAAAAAGAGCCTACTACGCCTGGAAAGATTGCCTGGGGTATGATAATTTCGGCCTTATCGTGGCTGGTAATGGTAGTTGCCGCTGTGGCATCAGGAAATGGTTTAGACAAAGCATCGGTGGCCTGGCTGTTTGGTGTGTATGGCGTTATAACCGTTGGTGAGCTTTGTCTGAGCCCCATGGGACTATCTCTGGTAAGTAAACTGGCACCCAGGCGTATTGCTGCCTTAATGATGGGCGGGTGGTTCCTGAGTACCGCTATTGGAAACAAGCTTTCAGGTGTGCTTTCCGGCCTTTGGGATCTGTTCGAGAAAAAATCTTATTTTTTCCTCACCAATGCTTTGTTAACAGCTGCTGCTTTTCTTATTATTTTGTTTTTAATGCCTTGGTTAAATCGGGTTTACAAACAATATGTTGAGTAATAATGCGCAATAGTGAGCAGTATAAAACTAACTTTGATAAGGGGAGAGTAAGAATTAATTATGTGATACTATTGCCCGCCTGGCTGGTAATATTTTAAGCTATCGGAATGATGTTGGCTGCTTGCGGAACAAGCTGCCGAAAAAATATTATTTGGATTGAGGGGCTGCCATAACAAAGCGGTGGAGCTGCCAACTTATTTGGAGTTCGCCCGGCAGTGATTGGCTGGTGTAACGAGGTCGATGATTTTTTGGGGAATCTTCTGATGTATTGGGATAAGAAAGATGGCTCCCCTTGGCTAGAGGAGAAGGGAACGGTTTAATTATTCGGGACCTAAACTGTTTGCGAGATATCCTTTCCTAAAGAGCCTGCTCCGCTGAATTGGGCAGGCAATATGCTACGGGGCAAAGCCAGGTCTCTTGGTGTCGAGTCATAATTATTACAACTTGCGTAGGTTAAATTGGATCCTTGCTTTTGTAATATCTTGTTTGGAATACAAACAATTGTACAAATGGGTTAAGAGTTGTACTTTGCCGTTATTATTATTTTTGCAAAAAGATAAAAACACAATAAATATGTCTGAAACCATACAAACGAGCGTTTATTCCGAGATAGGTGAAATTGAAGGTGTGATATTGCACACCCCGGGCAGCGAAGTGGAAAATATGACCCCGGGCAACGCCGAAAGAGCTTTGTACAGTGATATATTAAACTTGTCGGTTGCCCAAGAAGAGTATCAGCAATTGCATGGTGTGCTTTGTAAAATAACCAAAACCTTGCAGGTTAAGGATTTGTTGACAGAAATACTCGGAATTCCCGAAGTAAAGGAAAGTCTGGTTCGTAAAATTTGCAAGTCGGAGGAAGTGAGGTCCTTAAGAAAACGTATGCTAAATTTAGAAGCAGCGGAGTTGGCCAATCAGCTTATTGAAGGGGTGCCATTAAATAAGGATAGTTTAACAGGTTTTTTATCGGACGAGCGGAATGCACTGCGCCCTTTGCACAACTTTTTTTTTACAAGAGATGCTTCCATGGCCTTGTATAATCAAGTGCTTATTGGAAAAATGGCCAACAAGGTGCGCAGCCGGGAAGCTATGGTGATGGAAGCTATTTTTAAGCACTCTGCACATTTGAACACGAAAACAATAAACCCCGATAGTGCAAAGCACGACAAAAATAAAATTACTATTGAAGGGGGCGATTTGTTAGTTGCCCGCGAAGATATTCTGATTGTTGGTACCGGTTTGCGCACCAGTACACATGGTGTTGATTTTATTATTGAGCAAATAAAAAAGAACAATGGGAAACATAGTATTGTGGTTCAGCAGCTTCCGTCAAAACCGGAGAGTTTCATACATTTAGATATGGTGTTTACCTTATTGGATAGGGACTTTTGTATGGTGTACGATCCCATAATAATGCAACCCAACAAGTATCAAACTATCCTTATTTCTATTGAGGATGGTAAGGTGAAAAACATTGAAAAACAAAGCAACTTGGTGCAATGTCTGCATGGCTTGGGCTTGCCACTAAAACCGCTCTATTGTGGCGGGCGAAAAGATATTTGGATTCAGGAACGCGAACAATGGCATAGCGGCGCTAATTTTTTTGCTGTCGGTCCGGGTAAAGTTATTGGCTATGCCCGCAATGTATATACCTTGGAGGAGATGAATAATAACGGTTTTGAGGTAATTCCTGCGGCCGATGTGATCAATAATAAAATCAATTTAAATGCGTATAAAAAATATGTAATTACTATCAATGGCGCCGAGCTGGCTCGTGGTGGGGGTGGTGGGCGATGTATGACCATGCCCATACGGCGGAAAAAAGTGGAGTGGTAGGAGTCTTCTTCCGGTATGTCTATATACAGGAAGCACCCGAATGCCGGGAGTACCTTCGCTTTAAACAGGTTGAGACTTGGTGACAAAACTGTGCAGGCATCACTAGCTAATAATCCCTATTTTTTTTCCAGCCGGGCAGGTGTTTATCAAAAAAATATTCCTTTGTGTTGGTGTTGTGCTTATACACATCACGTGCTTCGGCGGCATATTCGCATAATCTGGCATGTGCCTTATCATCCATAAACAGAGGCGCTTGCTCGAAGGGTGATACGGGAAGAACCATAAATTCTTTTTTGCCTTCAACTATGGGAGTATGCACCCAGGTTAAATAATATCCGGCATCGCTCACAATGGTTTTATTGCCTATCTTACTCAGTTCCAAACGAACAATTGTTCCGCCGTCGCGTGGCGCTTTCCGCTGATTCGACACAAAGTTACCCAATGAATATACCACAAAGTGATCCTCGTCAAAAAGAATGGGCTGCACAACATGGGGGTGTGATCCAATCACTACGTGCACACCGTTGTTTTTAAAAATAGCGTTAAACTTTTTTTGTTCGGCGTTGGGCAAGGTTTGGTATTCCGCACCCCAGTGCACAAAAGCAATTATTTTATTCGGATTCATTTTTCTGGCTTCCACTATATCGCTCACAATTACATCCTCTTGTAAAAGGTTAACCCTATTGGGTTTGGTTACCGGTATGCCATTGGTGCCGTAAGTGTAATTGAGGAGGGCTATTTTAATTCCATTCTTGTGTAAAAGCATGGGGTTATGTTTGTCTCTATCTGCCTTATCTTTAAATGTGCCCGTACGCGGTACCCCCAGGCTATCGAGCACATCTGCGGTTCTTTCCAGCCCTTGCCTTCTCCTGTCCACACAATGGTTGTTGGCAGTTACCATGGCGTTGATACCGGCATCGCGTAAAGCAACGGCCAGGGCATCCGGCGAACTAAACTGGGGATAACCTTTGAATGGGGGACCGGCCAGCGTAACTTCGAGGTTAGCAATGGCAAAATCAGCATCGTTAAATATATTGCTTACATATTTAAAGCATTCATCATAGCGGTAAGTTCCGGTATGCTTATCGTAGGCACTGTTTATTTGGGTGTCGTGCCCCATCACATCGCCCACAAAAACCAACGATACCGAGGTGGTATCCTGGGCTGACAATGGTAACAGTGTCGTTACAAAAAAAATAAAAAGAGCTTGTGCTTTTATGTTCATGGCCTATAATTTTGTTGCGTAAATATAAGCTTTAACGATAACAAATGGGAATAGTTATACTTATATACAAATCCCATGCTTCCGAAAATTATGCTGAATCCGTATTTATACATCATTATTTTTGACAAATAAATACTAAATTGTGCGCGGTAACTACAAGTAAAAGGTAATAATAGAAATATGATATTTGAGAGAACCTTTGATATTTTAAAGCACCTAAAAAAAACGAATCCCAAAAGTGATGTTTTAAATGCCAAATTAAATGGCGAATGGTATGCCTTCAGTGTGGTTGAATATCACGATAAAGCAAAACAATTTGCTCTTGGTTTATTGAGTCTGGGCTTTAAAAAAGGGGATAAAATTGCTACAATTTCTAATAATCGTCCCGAATGGAACTTTGTTGATATGGGTATGGCCATGGTAGGTGTTATTCATGTGCCCATTTATCCCACTATTAGCGACGAGGAGTTTAAATATATTTTTAAACATTCGGAGGTTAAAATGGTGATTGTGTCCGATGTGGGTCTTTACCAAACGATTAAACCCCTGGCCAAAAAAATTAATAGCATTGAACACTTGCTCACCTTTAACGACGTACCCGGTGCCGAAAAATGGAGTATGGTAAACAAATTGGGCGTTAAAAATATGGCGACCTATAAAGGGGAATACAAACGTGTAAAAAGCACAATTACATCGTCGGATATAGCCTCCATTATTTACACCTCAGGTACCACAGGGCCACCTAAGGGCGTAATGCTCACTCATGGTAACTTTATGCATAACGTGCATGGCGTGTGGGATTTGTTTCCTTTGGATGTAAATACACGGGTGTTGAGCTTTCTGCCCCTTTGCCATGTATATGAACGAATGGTTAACTATCTTTTTCAGGCTAAGGGCGTAAGTATTTACTATGCCGAAAGTTTGGGTACCATTGCTGCCGATATGGCTTCGGCCAAGGTGCATGCTTTTGCCACGGTGCCACGGGTTATTGAGCGCATCTACGATCGCATCGTTTCCAAAGGTGAGGATCTGAGTGGAATTAAAAAAATAATTTTCTTTTGGGCTATGCGGCTGGGCGAGAGGTACGGTATTGAAAATAACAATAGTGCATTTTACCAATGGAAACTGAAATTGGCACGTAAACTGGTGTTTAGTAAATGGCACGAGTCTTTTGGCGGACATCTGGGGCTGGTTATTTCGGGTGGTGCAGCCTTACAGCCTCGTTTAAGCCGCTTGTTTTTTGCCGCAGGAATACACCTGATGGAAGGATACGGCCTTACGGAAACGGCTCCGGTAATTGCTACCAACCACACAAAACTGCCTGGCAATATGATGATAGGCACGGTGGGACCGGTGCTGCAAAATATAGAGGTAAAGATAGCTACCGACGGTGAGATACTGACCAAAGGCCCATGTGTTATGAAAGGGTATTATAAATCACCGGAATTAACCGCCGAGGTTATCGATGCAGATGGATGGTTCCATACCGGCGACATTGGCCAGTTGATTAAAGGTCGGTTTCTGAAAATAACGGATCGAAAAAAAGAGATGTTTAAAACATCGAGCGGTAAATACATTGCGCCACAAAGCATCGAAAATCAATTGAAAGAGTCTATTTTTATTGAACAGGCCATGGTAGTAGGCGAAAGTGAGAAGTTTGCCAGTGCATTAATTTCACCTAACTTCGACTACCTGCATATGTGGGCCCATGAGCACAAGGTGCATTTTAGAGACAATAAAGAATTGGTGAAAAATGGTGAGGTAATCAAAGCTTTTCAGAAAGAAGTAAACAAAACTAACAAGTACTTAGGAGAACATGAACATATAAAACGATTCAGGTTGGTTTGCGAACCATGGTCGGCGCCAACCGGGGAGCTATCGCCGACGTTAAAACTAAAGCGGCGCGTACTGTATAATAAATATGCCAACTTAATAAGGAAAATATATGGCTATGAATCGGACGAGGAAAACCGTGGAACAATCAGCTTTTATGGGGTGTAAAAGACGGATTGTTGGCTGGCGCGTAATGCGCATTGGTTCGTTTTATCTGTCCGCAGGCAGTATATGAGAAAATTGATGCGAACACAAGCTATAAAGAAGCTTGAAGGAATTTAAGCCTATTATAAAATACAATAGAAAAAGAGAAACTCCTGAGCTTCGTGGTGTTTTTATAACGCACCCACCCAAACTAAAGATCGCAGCGAAACGAAAATGATTTTGTAGCTTTTTTAAACGTAATTCATAAATATTATTTTTATCTGTAAAACATGAAACAATTAACACTCACACAACGAAAATGGTTAAAGTCCTTCCATCTAATTACAGCAGGCTTTTGGGTAACTTCGGGTTCCACCATGTTATTGCTGCATTTTATGCTTTCCAGTGTTAAAACCGGAGACCAATTGTATTTGATGAATCAAATAATTTATTTCATCGACATGAAAATATTGGTTCCCTCGGCCATGCTGTGTCTTGTAACCGGACTGCTTTATTCTCAATATACAAAGTGGGGCTACTTTAAACACAATTGGATAACCTATAAATGGATTGTAACTATACTCATTATTATTCTGGGTACTATTTTTTCGGGACCATGGATTGAGGAGATGGTAAAGATATCGGGTGAGATTGGACTGGAGGCATTAGATAGTCCGGAATATCAAAAGTTGTACTTAGACCAGGCTTTAATTGGATTTGGTATGAATGCGGCAATAATTGTGGCCATATTTTTTTCGGTGTTTAAGCCTAAACTGGGAAAGAAGTGATATTACCCCATCTGTCCATGTCCATCAGTCCTGTTGTTTGTAAAGCAGGTGTTAAATCCAATTTAAATACTCAAAAAATTCTCTTATGAAAAAGAATATCATTATCCTCACATTTCTATTTGCTGTACTTTTGTCTTGCCGGCAATCACAAACATCAACTCAGGTTCCGAGTATCAATATTATGGCTTATTATGTGCCGGCCGAAAACTATATGCCGGATCAGTTGCCCTTGCACCAGCTTACCCACATCATTTTTTCTTTTACCCATGTAATTGATGGTAAAATGCAGTTCCGGAACCCGGCAAAATCTGATTCCATTCTACAACTGTTGGTTGATCAAAGGGAGAAATATCCCAATCTTAAAGTAATGGTAGCCTGTGGTGGTTGGACTGCCGGTGGTTTTTCTGATATGGCTTTAACCGATAGCAGCCGAACCCGATTTGCCAAAAGCGTAACGGAATTTATTGAGCGGTTTGAACTCGACGGTCTGGATATGGACTGGGAATATCCGGGAATGGGAGTAGCGGGCATAAAATACAGGGAGGAAGATAAGCAGAATTTTACCCTAACCATGAAATGTTTACGGGAACATCTCGATCAAATTGAACGCAAACAAACCCTTACTTTTGCTTCGGCCGGATGGCAACGATACTATGATTTTATTGAGCTCAATGAAGTAATGAAGTATGTTGATTATATGAATATAATGACGTATGACCAGATATCTTATACCTCTCCCTTTACAGGGCATCATACTTGTCAAGGGTATATTGGATGGAACGATATCGAAGAAACGCCATTTGGAAAATATATGATGAGTCGAAAGGAAGAATGGGAGAAACGGGGTATTAACTGGCATCCACGCTCAGTGGAGCATATTGTTGATTTTTGTATTGAGCAAGGAGTAAAACCAGAGCAATTAGTAACAGGTGCTGCGTTTTATGGTCGTTCATGGAAAGGTGTAGAGCCGGAAAATAACGGACTCTATCAGCCTGTAGGCGGTTCGCACATTGGATGGTGTGCTTATCGTGAGATAAGGGAAAAATACGAAGCCAAAAATGGATACGAGCGATTCTGGGATTCAACAGCTAAAGCCCCGTATTTATATAATAAGACCGATAGTATCTTTTTTACTTACGACGATACGGTTTCTGTGAGGTTAAAAGCAGAATATGCTATGGAAAAGAATTTGGGAGGTATTATGTTTTGGGAACTTGGGAATGATACCAAAGAGCCACAAAGTTTGTTGAATTCGATTTACCAAACAGTTGCCAGGTAATTTATCCTTGATTAGTTGTGAGTCATAAAAATACATAGCAAAGGCAATAGGTACAATAAGATGATTGGGGTGCTAACATATGCCCGGCCGAAATTAAACGCAAGAGTTGTGTTTAAGTGAAGGTTTAGCTTATGCGAAATGTATCAGGCCGTTTTAACCTGAAAAATGCATGCATTTTTTACTTTCCGCTATTTTTAACAGAAAGGCGTAATAGTTTAATAAAATTTTGACAAGGGTTAACCCTCGATATTGCCTTTGCATACTCCACCTTGGGTGACCTAATCATAAAATTAAGAATATGTCAGGTTAAAGAGCTACTTAAAAAAATATGTGTGTGATACCTTTGTACAGCAATGCATAAATAAAGAGACACGTGCTACTTTCTGGGCAGTTCATATAATGCGTAGGGGGAATGCACACCCTATTCTTCTTAGTGCACTGCAATTCAGGCATAGATGTTTGTCATTTACAGACAGTACTTAACTTTTTAATGTTTAACTTTGCCATTTGCATAATTAACACACACAACACATGATAATAAATTTTACACAAACAACTTTAAGAGCTGGCTTGTTAGCATTAATTCTTGCGCTTGGCGTGCCATCTCATGCGCAATCCTACACGCACACTTTTGATTGGGAAAATGCGGTTAGCCATGGGAGTTATGCAACGCAAACCGTTGCAGGGGTTAAAGCAACAGTTACTACAACGGTAAGGCAAGATGTAGGAAACTTTAGTGAGGAGGTTTATGTTTTACCATTTTTTAATGGCGCTTCGGGCGCCAATGGTAATGCTGTTTTTACCAGTGCTCCCAATATTAATACCTCGTTGACGGTTACTTTTAACAAACCTGTTGATATTGCTTCTTTTTTTGCTTTTGACGCAGATAGAATTTGGGGGCAAACCTGGACATTTACACCCGCCGGTGGCAACAATAACCCGCATGTGCAGAGAATCGAAAACGATAACGGATCGTTGCTAACAGTAAACTGGACAGCGGTATCATCGTTTACCATTACAAGTGCATTCGAAAAGGGCTTGGATGCTTTTGGCCTTGACGATATCAATTTTACACCATCGTTAGCAACAGATATTGACCCCGCTTATGAAGGCAATCCCTTTAAAGTATATCCAAACCCCGCATCAAATTATATATCTGTTTCAGGGGTTAAAGAAAATACTATTTATCAAATAATTAACGTTTTAGGAAAAGAGGTCTCTAATGGCTCTGTTTCAAGTGATCGAAAAATTGATATCCGGCACCTGACAGACGGGATATATTTAATCAAGTTAAAAGATAGGGGAGTTCTGAGGTTCATAAAAAAGTAAAGCCATGGCAAAGATCAGCATAATACCAATGAAGACACCCGACTACGCATAGCAAGTGTAAGCTTATTTATCTACCTTAATAGGTCGGCTGCTATAGTCACGGAGATCAATGAATTTGAATACAAAAATTATCCTCACGACCTTAGCAATTATACAGAACAAAATGGGGGAGACGGTATTGTCGTTAATGTTAAAAATGATTTTTCTCGGCAAATGCAATGATGTGTCCATCGGGATCGGAGAAGTAACATGCCCTGTCGCCCCAATTCCTTTCCAGAATTGGACTTATCAAGGTTGCTCCACATTTAACGGCATTGTCAAATTCCAGTTCAATATCTTCTACATGCAAATACAGTTCGCACCGCGGAATGCCCGTTCCCAAGGTGGGATGGGGTATATGCTTCCCCAGTAGGTTGGCTATGCCTTTGTTAGGCATAAGGCCTATTTTGCAATGGGGAGCCAGGTTAAACTCCGTCATGCCCGGAACATGAAGGTCGGCTTCCCGCCGAAAAATTTTTTGATAAAACCGGCAACTTACCTCCTGGTCATTGACATATAGAATGGTTTGGATAAGATGAATAGGGTTTGTCATCAGTCAATATATCTTTTACTTAAATCATTGTACGCATCTATCCTACGATCTCTAAAAAAGGGCCATATCCTGCGCACATCTTCCGTTCTGGCTGGGTCTATTTCCACTACCTGATTCAGCTCCTCGTCCTGATTGCCTTGCCACAGTATTTCGCCCTGTGGACCTGCCACAAAGCTGCTTCCCCAAAATTGTATGCCCTTGGTAACACCGGTCCAATCGGGTTCGTAGCCGGTTCTGTTTACCGACACCACTGGCAGACCGTTAGCCACAGCATGGGCCCGCTGCGATATGATCCAGGCATCGCGCTGGCGGCTTTTCTCGGCCTCCGTATCACTGCTCTCGTAACCAATTGCGGTTGGGTAAATGAGTAGCTCAGCACCGGCCATGGCCATCAGGCGGGCTGCTTCGGGATACCATTGGTCCCAGCATATCAAAACCCCCAGCTTACCCACTGATGTTTGAATGGGTTTAAAGCCCATGTCGCCTTCGGTAAAATAAAATTTTTCGTAATAAGCCGGATCGTCGGGGATGTGCATTTTTCTGTACCGTCCGGCTTCCGATCCGTTTTTGTCAAAAACCACGGCCGTATTATGGTATATCCCCGGTGCCCGTTTCTCGAATAAGGAGGTGACCAGTACAATGTTGAGCTCTTGAGCCACTACAGAAAATTGATTGTAGGAAGGGCCGGGGAGAGGTTCCGCCATATCGAACATACCCGTTTCCTCTGCCTGACAAAAATAAATGCCGCAATGCAATTCCTGAAGCACTACTAATTCGGCACCTTCCGAAGCACATTTTTTTATTCCGGCTATACTCTTATTTATGTTGACTTGCTTATCGTTAGAGCAAGTTTGCTGTACAATTCCAACTTTTAGTTTACCCATGATGATGGTTTTTTGTGTATGAATAATAAAAATCTCATTTTATGCGGAATTCCTCCTTAAATCCCATGTTGCCAGCATGTCGATGCTGTCGGGTCTGCAACGTCAACAGGTCTGCATTACGTTTGACTGACCTACCCGGTCGCACTCCGAGCAATGTGCCATTTTTTTACACGGTACGCATTAAGATGCACGTTCTCCGTTCTTTGCCCCTCCTTGATTCACCCCTTTCACTATGCTCACCGATCAGCGCTTACCGATCCCTGATCCTCCCGCCGGATAATGCATGCTAACGCAATGTAATGATCCATGTTGTTCTATCAAAGGCCGGCAATCTATCCCTATCACTTTTCTATCCGGGAATATCGTTTCAATGATGCGCACAGCCTCTTTGTCCTGCGGCACCTTGTAAGTTGGTACCAGTACACCCCCGTTTACAATTAAAAAATTGGCATAGGTGGCGGGTAGTCTGTCGCCATGGGCATCGTAACATGCCTGAGGCCAGGGCAGAGCAATCAGCTTGTAGGGCACACCTTTATTATTGGTAAAAGTTTTCAATTGTGCTTCCATCAGCTGCAAGGCTTTAAAATGTTCGTCCTCTGGATTGTCGCATTTTACGTAGGCAATGGTGTCGGTGCTACACAAACGCGCCAAAGTGTCAATGTGCGAATCAGTATCGTCCCCAGCCAAATAACCGTGGTCTAACCACAATACTTTTTCAAGACCAAACGTGTCAATTAAAAAATCGTTTATCTGAGCTTTATCCATATGCGGATTTCGGAAAGGGGAAAGCATACATTCCGATGTGGTGAGCAGTGTTCCCTGTCCGTCTGATTCTATGGCGCCCCCTTCGAGCACAAAATCCATGGATTGTACTTTGGTTTCTTTCAACACTGCTTTAGCCAATTGAGGCGTGATAAGATTATCCAACCCAGCCTCAAACTTTTTGCCCCATCCGTTAAAAATAAAATCCAGTAACACGGGTTGGTTATCATGTAAAATAGTAATAGCGCCATGGTCGCGCGCCCAGGTATCGTTGGATGCTATTTCAACAAAATGGATGGGGAATTGGCTTGGGTTTTTGAAATATCCCGATACTTCGTCCTTTGAATGGCAGACCACCCATACAGGTTCAAAATTGGCGGTAGCCTCGATAATACGTATAAAACAGGATACTACCTCTGTGTACATATAGGCCCAGTCGCTGTTTTTATGGGGAAAGGTGAACTGGACAAAGCTTTGTGGTTCCCATTCGGCGGGTAATCGTATCATAATTTATTTAGTTGTGTGCAGCGTTGAAACCGGTAAATTATACGGCTTAAATACTTGTGCGAATTTTACCTGAACTATCCATAAATTAATACAAATATAAGTAAAGTTTATAGCTTACTGTCAAGTAGTAATTGGTGGTTAAAAAAGAGTAACCACAAAGGACACAAAGAAACCTGGTGTGCGTGATGCTTAAGAATTACACATTGTTTATCTCTTTTAAAAGCTTGTTTTGTAGCTATTTACCTTGTTCATACGTTTATCCGCTACCTTAAACGAGGCGGCATATCTATTGTGTACCGATGGAAAAGCCGGAGATATTCATGCCCATCAAAAACTCGTGATTGTTTTGGTGCGACTCCAACATGCGCGCATAACGATAACCAATGCTAAAAGGGAACATAAACCTAAAAGCATGTATCTCCGCTCGCATCTCAAAACCCGTAGAACTATAATCTTTCTGAAAGTCAAACACATCGCCTTTCGTATTGTATAATCTTTCGTTAAGTTTTGAATAATCGTAAAACAGATGGGTAGTAATACGCTTTAAATAAAATACGCCACTTAGGTTTAGGTCCGGATTACAAAGTGGAAAAATATAATCGCCTTTAAAAGAATACATCTTATCGTTGGGCTTATTTTCATAAGCTCTTGGCAGATCGAAGTAATCGCCATGTTTACGATAAAATATCACATCACCGTCCACAAGCTTGTCTCCTATTGTTTTATACTGATAATTATTTTCTATTTTAACGGAATGGTGCTTAAGCAGTCCGGGAAAATACAAGCGGGTATGAAGTCCGAATATCCCTCCGGCATCAATATTCCCAAGGGGGGTGTTTTGGTAGAGCACTTCGGCCACCTGACCCCAACGCGGAGCCACATCACGTTGGGTACGACGCAGGAGGCGATGGAAATATAAGCTGTATTCGAGGGTTTGATAGTTTACGTCAGATATGGCAATGGTGCTTTTTTCGCTAACAACAAGGTTTGTATTATCCATAGAATACTTCGTGAGACCCACTGAATATCCACTCCGCTGCATGATACCGTATTTTAAGGCGGGCTGTAAAAATGTATGATATTTGCCGCGGGTGATGTTAAAGGGTAGGGAAACATCCAAATTTATCCGGGTTTGAATACGTTTTTGGTTTGCACTGTAAGAAAAAGTATCCGTGCTGCTGACATAAACATTACTGGGGTCGTATTTAATCCTATCGTTGCCATGTTTTACTTCGAGCTGTAAAACCGGATACCAGCCCTGGTATTTAAAGTTGAAATAATATTTTTCGCGGCTTTTTTGCGAATCCCCATTATAGCCCAGCAAAGTGCTTGCAGTTCCTAATAGGTTTTGCGACATGAGGCTTAACCCGGGCGTAAATTCCTGATCGTCGATGTTAACAAAGGCGGGTGCCCAACTGTGCACGTTAATCAAATTCCATTTCGAATACTTCGTTACCTTATAATCAGCGATGCTATCTATTGCATTGAAATCGGGTTTGTGGATTTCCTGTGCAGCGATTTCCTGGTGTAGTTTAACCGAATGGTCGTGCACTTTAGACAAAGGTTTATCTATCCATTGCTCAGGGCTAGCCTTTACCAGTTGGTAACCATCGGCAGTATAATTACTGTAAACCATATGCTCGTTGTGGTATGTTGCTCCCATGGCGCCAAATGCAGATTGTGTGAGCTGGGTAATTTTTCCATTCTTTACCGAATAAATATCTTCCGTTCCGCTATATCCTGCCGTAAAAATAATTTCATCGGCTTTGCCCCATTTAGGTAGCGATACATGCGTAAAGGTTTCTTTGGTACGCTCTTCCCATTGCTCCCTGTTATCGTTGTTGTGCATTTTTAAAACAACTATCTTCTTCCCTTTGGGCGTTAAGACGATACATGCCAATTGGGTTCCGTCATCATTCCAGGTGGGTGTAAACAGATAATGGTTGTTACCGTGCTCATGCTCCTCAAGCACGCTTCCCGTTTGGCGGTCCAAAATAGTTAGCCTATAGTTGTTTCCGTTATCAACAGAAACGGTTGCGATACGTTTACCATCGGGGCTTAAGGCCGGAGCGAAATAGCGAGATTTGCGGGTGATTTTACTTGTTTTTTTTGTGGAAATGTGATAACACTTAATCACCGAGTACATCCTGTTCTCCCATCGTGGATCGGGTTCCAGCTCGGCCCAACAAATGGTTCCATCGGCATAGGAGAATGGTTCTTTGTTTCGGCTGCCGGGAATAAAAAGGGTGTGGTGGCTGCCGTTGTTAGCAACAAATACAAAACGGTTTATCTCGCCGGGGCCTGAGAGTTCGGCTATATAGCCACTATCGCCAAGGGCCACCGGATAAAGATAGTTGGAATAGGATTTATTGAGTTGGGTTATTTCTGTAAACTTACTTTTTGCCGTCCTGCTATCCTGTTGTTTCCATTTATACTTTAAATCCGAAAAAATTTTTTTATATAAGCCGACTTTGTTAACACCACTTATCTGTTTTTGTCCCCTGTTAAATGATGTAAGCAACCAAGGTTTACGGCCTGTTTTGTCAACGGCTTGCGCCCAAATATCCGATCCATATTTGGCACGGGCTCCGGCCACCATAAAGTAGCCCATTTGGTAATGATTCGGTACGAAATCTTTGTACGATCCAAACATCGCTTTTTCGTAAGGATAAATATTTTTATCCATAATTTGTGCTCTCATTCCTTGTTTAAAACCGGGCATACGTCCACGTCCTGATGCGGTTAGAGCTGTTTCGGCAACCACTGCATCGCCTTCGAGAAACCATAGGGGTATGTTCAACCCCAATGTGGCCCCTATGGCCTGTTCGCCCAATAGGTATGTGAGTATTTTGGTGAATCCGGTGTTCAGTTTGTCCAGTTGTACCACGTGCCTGAACTCGTGCAGTGCCAGCTGCTGCAACCAATCTTGCGCATAAATGTTTTGGTTGGGGTTGTTATAAAGCTCTATTCTTTTTGGAGCCCAGCTCACAAAGCCATTTGAATAGGCCGTTTCGCTATGTATCAGAACGCTTATTTTACGAGGATGGTGCTTTAACGATGCCCCACCTGATTTGTATATCTCTTCAAATACTTTGGCCAGATACTGCCCTTTTTGTTTAAACGTATCCGGAAAAACCAGTTTAAAGTTCTCGGTTTCTATCTTGTGCCATTTAATATGCGATGGATCCGTACCGGAGCTATAGTATTGCGCTGGTAAAATATAGGTGAATAGTAGTAGAACTAGTACAAGAAACGGCCTTTTGTTAATATAATTTAAGATGTTTTGCAGTGACCTCACGTGAGATTTTTTAAACTTGGATGTCAGTAATTTGTTATATCATGTAAATAACGTAAAAATAATGGAAACTAAATAAATACTATAGCTGCTCATATCAAAAAAATGAAAAGGATAATCCTCGAAAAAAAAATGTATTTTTAACCTTATATTCAAAACCACGGGTTTAAATAGGTTTATAAATAATGGCTGTTTTTGAAACGGCAACTCCAACTTCAAGTTTAAAAATAATGGAAAAAACAATTATATATCAGGTCTTTACGCGCTTGTTTGGCAATAAAAACCGTAGAAATAAAATCAATGGGTCATTATCCGAAAATGGCTGTGGTAAAATGAATGATTTTACCCTAAAAGCGTTGAATGAGATTAAGAATCTGGGAGTCACGCATATTTGGTACACGGGCATCATTGAACATGCCATAACTACCGATTATAGCGAATACAATATAAGCAAGGACTATCCGGAAGTGGTGAAAGGTAAAGCCGGTTCGCCCTATGCCATTAAAGATTATTACGATGTAAATCCGGATTTGGCAGTGGATGTGAACAACAGAATAAGCGAATTTGAAGAATTGGTGGAACGGAGTCATCAACAGGAATTAAAGGTTATTATCGACTTTGTGCCCAATCATGTGGCCCGTCATTATGTGTCGGATGCAAAACCTAAAGGTGTTAAGGATTTGGGTGAGGACGACGACAATACGGTAAATTTTAACCGGAACAATAACTTTTATTATTTGCCCGGCGAAATCTTTGATGGCCCTGTAACACCCCAGGGCAGCGACCATTGGATTGAAAACCCCGCCAAAGTTACCGGCAACGATTGCTTATCGGCCAAGCCGGGTATTAACGATTGGTACGAAACGGTGAAAATTAATTATGGCGTCGATATATTTAACCATGGTAGCCATCACTTTGACCCGATACCGGATACTTGGGATAAAATGTTGCACATCCTGCTGTATTGGTCGGCAAAAAAAGTAGATGGTTTTAGGTGCGACATGGCCGAAATGGTGCCCGTAGAATTTTGGAACTGGGTAATACCAAAAGTAAAAGAGCACTATCCGCATGTTATTTTTGTGGCTGAAATATATAATCCCGATCTGTACCGACAATACATTACTTTTGGGGGATTCGATTATTTGTATGATAAAGTGGGTATGTACGACACGCTGAAAGCCATTGTTCAAGGTTATGAGCAGCCCAATGCCATCACCCGGGCCTGGGATAAGATAAACGGTATTCACAAACATATGCTTTTCTTTTTAGAAAACCACGACGAACAACGCATCGCCTCACCTTTTTTTGCCGGCGATGCCAAAAAAGGGATACCTGCAATGGTTGTTTCGGGAGCCATTTATTCTAATCCGCTGATGCTTTATTTCGGTCAGGAATTGGGCGAACCCGGTATGGATATAGAAGGGTACAGTGGCCAGGATGGTAGAACAAGTATTTTTGATTATTGGGGGGTGAAGCTTTATCAGGATTGGGCGAATGATGGATTATACGATGGGGCGTTACTTTCAGCTGAGGCACGGGAGCTCAGGATATGGTATCGAAAGTTTTTGCATATCATCAAAAATAATGAAACCATACAATTAGGAAAGTTTTATGATTTATTATGGTGCAACGAGCACAATGATGCCTTTGACGGTTCAAAATTATATGCTTTTTTGCGATATACGGAAAAGCAAATATTGTTGGTGCTTGTAAATTTCTCCGACGAAAAATTTACCGGCAGGATAATCATACCGGCGCATGCTTTTGTTACGATGGGTGCGGAAAGTAAAAAATTTTTCAAAGGAAAAGATATACTCGGAGAACAAAATAAAATCAGTTTTCCACAAGAAGTGGCTATTGCCAACGGAGTAGGATTTAAAATTGATGCGTATTCAGCGGGTATATATGAGCTGAAATGAATATAGTAGCCCCTTGTTCCCTGTTTCAATAACAGCTAAGCTGCTACACGGTAATGGTGCTTTCTGCAAGTAGGGAAAGAGGGCGCTGATTCGCTGCACAAAATGTATTTTCCAGGGACAAAGAATTATCTCGAAAACAGACCCCTTTTGGCGCATTGTGCTGGTTGGCTGCGCCCACGCTGCGCTGCCAGCATCTTTATAATGTTATGTTTTTTAAACCCTACAAAATTGAGCTGGCTCTTGCGGAACCTTTAGCCAATTGTAGTACGGTAATTTCAGGGGGCATACCTATACGGGCCGGCATACCCAAAAAGCCCAATCCTCTGTTTACGTACAGGTATTGGTTTTTATGCTGATACAATCCGTCCCAGCGCTTAAATTTATATTTTGCGGGGCTCCATTTAAATCCTTTCCAATCGATACCTAATTGCATGCCATGGGTGTGTCCGGCCAGGGTAAGGTCGTATGTCGTTTTATTCGTTACCTCGGCATCCCAGTGATCCGGATCGTGCGAGAGCAGTATTTTAAAGGGATGGTTTTCGGTTCCAGCCATGGCTTTTTGCAGGTTGCCATATTGTGGAAATGGTGGCTGCCCCCAGTTTTCGACTCCGGTAAGGGCTATTTCTTCACCGTCTTTTTCTATGGCAAGGGATTGATCGCGCAGTAACCTAAAGCCAAATTTTTTATGAGCATCAACAATACCTTTAAAATTGATTTCTTTTTCGCGCGGCGTTTTCCAATCGGTATAATCACCATAGTCGTGGTTCCCCAATATTGAAAATTTACCGTAACGGGCTTTTAAACCAGTGAATACCTTGTCCCAACCCAAAGTCTCTTCATAAAAATTGTTGACTAAATCGCCTGTAAAAAAGATAACATCAGCCTTTTCATTGTTAATGATATCTACAATTCCTTCCAACTTATGGTAGTTACTGGCAAAGGATCCCAGATGGATATCCGAGATGTGAATGATTTTAAACCCATCAAACGCTGAGGGGAGATTGGGGAAAAAAAGTTTTTGGTGCTTGGTAAAAAAGTTAAACCGACCTTTGTGCATGCCAAACAGCAAAGAAATAAAGGGTGCTGTAGCAAAAATAATTCCCACCTGACTTAAAAAGCGTTTCCTGCTGATCTTGGGATATCGAATGGTGGTTAGCTCTTTGGAGTACCTTTTGTTTTTAATTGTATTTGTAGCTTTGCCAATGAGTATAAAAGCAAAATAATAGAGTAAAAAGAATACCTTAGGAACATAAATAAGTGCCAAAATAATGTTGGAAGCCATAAACCAGGCATAGAATCCGGGGGAGGATGCGGATCGTATTTGCGTAGAAAAAAACATATAGGCAAGAATTACGGCTACCGGGACAAACCCCAAAAAAACAATGGCAAGCCACTTGCCTGTTTTACTCTGCTTGCCGCTGTATTCTCTTTTATAAGCCCAAAAACCCAACAAATCCACAATAGTCACAAACACTGCAACAAACAAAAAAGCAATAATTGTTATCTTCATATCTACCTTTAACTACTTTGCCATCTTGCAAAATAATGCATTTAAATCAGGGTGCAAAATTACGTAATATCTCCTAACTGTTTTATTAACAAAGGTTAAATGTAGTTTTGGTATAAGCAGCTTATTGTCCCGAAAAGCCTTTGTCGTGCCAACGCTGTAATGCGCATACACTAACTTACTGTTTTTCCGTCAATTAATATTAGGTGCACGAGCGGGCAGCTCTTGTCTTTTACGTCGGAACAATTATGCTGTAATTAGGTATAATAGCTAGGATTTGTGGCCATTGAAGTGCCCAGCTCTTCGCCAAAATGAGGTGCCCAATAGCTTGCCCAGGCAGTATTGTCATCAGCCGATATTGCACCATTATTATTTCTGCCGGATTCGCTGGATTTTTTATTAAAACACGCACCTAACCATGAATTTAACAAGATGTAAACTCTGGCATGTTTCACCCATTGGCTATTACTTTACTCTATTGCGGTATAGCCATATAATCTACTCCAGATCATCGTGTAATACAAGCATTGGGTATTCGGGTTGAAGTACCATTTTTTTGGTAAGGCTCGGGTGAAATATACGGTCGAAGAAGCTTACATCGCGACGCACCATAGCTACTATTTCGGCATCGTTTTCGTGCATGAATTTAAAAATAGTTTTACTCACATCGTCGCCTTCAATAAAATTAAATGTTAAATCGGTATTCGGAAAGTGAGTAGTTATTCTATTTTCGGCATCTAAGCGGTTCACATATTCATCGTCCAATACATTCACAAAAACGAGTTCCGACCCAAACCGCTCTAACAAATCACGAATGGGAGTGGTAACGTCCTTGTTTTTTATATCTTTTAAATCCGTTGCAAAAACAATTTTTTTGGGCTTTTTGAATTCTGCGCTTTTCGGAATCACCAAAATAGGTGCTTTAATATTTTTGATAACTTCGTAGGCATTTGAACCCAACAAAAAATTTTCAAGTGCTGATTCGCCTCTGCAGCCCAATACTATTAAGTGTGGGTGGTGCTTGGCAATGTAATCGTGTATTACGTCAATCAAGGTTCCAAAGGTAGAGAGTACTTCTATATCTGCCGAAGGAAAAGACTGGTTAAGCACTTTTAATTCTTGCTTTAAGCCTTTTTTACTTTCATACGCCATCTCTTCTTTTACCTGCATCACATAGGGGCTTCCGCTAAATTCGAGATCATAGGCGTTGAGTAGTTTAAAAACGACATCAGAGTCGTTATCAAACATTTTTAAGGCGTAGAGCGCAGCATTTCGGGCTGTGCTCGAAAAATCGGTCAATATTAGTATGTTTTTCATGGCCATAAATTTAATGTCATCAATCAACACTATAAAAGAACCGGTAACAGGATACCGTGGTGAGAAGCAAGTAACAGCGAATCTCCGGTTAAAAAGAATCGTTGCGTTTGTGCGGAACGGCATAAAACAGCTTGCATTTGTGATCTGCCTTAGGATGGGGTGAGCTTTGCGTAACTGTAATTCAACCTCCGCAAGTATCATATCAACTATATGTAAATATCTTAATTATTTACCTCGTTTGCAAGTTGTTGCCGGTTTAGTTTCATATTAGCGTGTAGTTTTAGTTTAGCAGAGCATAAAACAATACCTGGTAAATAGCGTTTAACTAATTTTGCTATAAGCTATACAAAACAATCGCTTTAAAATTAAAGGTATGTTCAATCTATTCAAAAAAAAACCAAAGATTATGAAGCTTGACGCTCAGTATCGTAAGTTACTTGCAGAAGCACACAAACTATCTAAAATTAACCGAAAGGCAAGCGATAGCAAGGTGGTGGAGGCAAATGAAATTTTAAAACAAATAGAGAGCCTGCAAATGCAGAACAAGCATTCAGTTTAGTATATTTGTAGCTGTTTAAGTTAAAGTATAAAAAATGATTGATTTTTCGCAAGCTATCATCGATAAGCTGGTAGTGCATCAGGTGGGGTGCAGAGCCGAGGCCGAACCAATACGCTTTTCAAAAGATATAATGCATTTGCAAAATGACGAAACGGTGGCTGATGTTTTGTTGGGCTATTTTTTTAAGCCTTTTAAAGAGGATGCTTATTATAATTTTTGGCATCCTGAAGATATTAGTCAAAATGAGGTTTACACCACCATCGATTCTCTTTTTGGTAATGCGTCGGCATTTTATGATGCATCCATACGTATTGCCGAGCTGTTGTACGAAAATTCCAACCACCCCAAGATTAAAGGAGGTGAGTTTTACATGGCCATCTTCAGTAATGTGGTGGTAGATGGCGAGCTGGTTAACGCCATCGGTATTTTTAAATCGGAGAATAAGGAAACTTTTTTAAAGGTTTATTTAAAAGACCAAAATTTTGAGCTGGGAACCCAGGAAGGTATCAATATTAAAAGGCTCGACAAAGGATGCCTTATTTTTAATACCGAAAAGGAACAAGGGTACAAAATCTGTTCTGTCGACAATATCAATAAAGGTAACGAAGCCCGCTTTTGGGTAGACGATTTTTTGGGACTTCAGCCCCGGGAGGATAATTATTATTTTACCCGTAATTATATGGAGATGTGCCGCGGTTTTGTAAACGATGTGTATAATAAGGACAATGAAGTGGCACGTGCCGACCAAATTGATATGCTGAATAAATCGATGGATTTTTTTAGTAGTAAGGATAATTTTAACGAAGCCCACTTTGAACACGAGGTAATTGGTCAGCCCGAAGTAATTGACGCATTTAAAGATTACAAGGAAAGTTATCAACAAGAGTCGAGCATTCCCTTAAAAGAAGAATTTGACATTTCAAAGAGTGCAGTTAAAGGCCAAAAAAGTACTTTTAAATCTATCCTAAAGCTCGATAAAAACTTTCATGTGTACATACACGGGCGACGTGATTACATAGAACGAGGCTACGACCAGCAAAAGGGATTGAACTATTACACCTTATATTACGAAATAGAAAGCTAAATAGTGGAAAAAGTAAGTCAGTCGCAGATATTGAAGTATTGCTTAAAGCAAAAAATACCGTTTGCTATTTACAAGTTACCCAGAGCCGTTGATGCTGTGTTAATTATTTCAGAAACAGTGCAAAAAATTGGCGTTGAGGAGCTGTTTATGGCAGGTGAAGATATTTATGTGATGGCTCCATTTTCGTTGCTGGAGCAAAAAGTGCTTTGTTTAAAATGTGACTTTGTAATTGAAGCTGAGGTGGATATGTCAGTTTTTGAGCAGATAAAAAAGATAAAATCGCATAAGGAAGAAGTACAGGAACCTTCTTTTTGCACCGATTATGCGGCTTATAAAAATCAATTTCAGAAGATGCTGACCGAGATACAAAACGGCAGAATTTCGAAAGCTATTTTATCGCGAATAAAACATTTGGATGGAATAAATGCCGAAGGAGCAGACGACTTTTTTTATGAGCTGTGCCAGTCTTATCCCAAGGCATATACCTATATGGCTTACACACCGCAATCCGGATTGTGGACAGGAGCCAGTCCTGAGTTGCTGTTTAAGGCGGTAGAGGGGGTGGGTACGGTAGTGGCGCTGGCGGGAACAAAAAAAAAGCAGGGTGAGCGCATTGCATGGGGGGACAAAGAACGGGACGAGCAGCAAATGGTAAGCGATTTTGTATTGGGTGTGCTCAACAAATACGGCATACGCAACGCCGTTGTAAAGGGACCCGATACAGTGGTAGCAGGCAAAATATTACACCTGAAAACACAATTTGGTTTTGGTACAGAGCAAATTACCGACCGGCTGGGAAGTTTTGTCAGCGATTTACATCCCACGCCGGCCGTGTGTGGTTTGCCAAAGCAAGAATCGATGAAAGTAATTGCTGAGGTAGAACTGCACAAGCGTACTTTTTATGCCGGCTTTTTAGGACGGATACGTCCTAACCAAATAAGGCTGTATGTAAACATACGGAGCATGAAATTTACCAATGGTGGTGTAGATTTGTACCTGGGTGGCGGAATAACATCAGGTTCGGATGTGAATAATGAATGGCGCGAAACTGAGCTGAAAGCACAAACCTTGAGCAGCGTGATAAAAAAAGTAAAAGGGATGAGGAAATTGGTAAATAAAGACGCTGATAACGCTATTGAGTGAAAGGATTAAAGATAATCGAGAATTGAAGTAATATAAAAAATGAAGCCATTTATAGGATTAATATTTCTACTATTTATAACAGTAAGTTGTGAAAAAGACAATAATCATAGCAATTTAATTATTGATAAACTTCCTATGGAAGTTGGTACTACTTGGGTTTATGATTGGGTAACTATAACGCAACACTTAGAATCGTATAACTCTAATAAAGTTGTTAAAATAGATACTACAAGGATGAAATCTACGACTTGGATAGAAAAGGACACAATTTTATTCGATACTTTAGATGTTAAGGTTTTTAGATTTGAGATTTTAAACGATGGCTTTAAAGAAAGTACAAAGAGTTTTCGATATTTATCAACGGAAGGATTATGGGAGGTTTTCTATTATACTATTGATGATATAATTCATACTCATTTTTTTAAACATATTGCACTTCCACTATCTCGGAAATCAAAATGGAGTTCTTATGAGAATTCAGATGGGGGATTTAAAAAAGTTGTATCGCACATGGATTTTGAATTGAATGGGAAGAAGTACGAATGTTTTAAAATAGAATCATTACATTCTGATTCATACATTGATAATGGTTATAGTTGTTATTCAGAAATTGGATTGGTTAAAGAGTATTTTTCGAAGAAATCAAGTTCTAGTTTAACATATGGTGGTTCAGATAATTCACATCCTGTTATAGTAGATACCTATATAACACTTGTAGATTTTTATTAAAAAGATGGCTAAAAATGTTCAAAAATATTAGCCAAAGCAAGAGTATATTCAAGGAGGTTTATTCTTGACAAACCAACTTTCAACCATTAAAATACAATGACAAAAACCTTATCCGATAAATCGGTAGTGCAAATAGTAGTGCAGCAATGCCTTAAACTAGGACTTAAAGAAGTGGTTATTTCGCCGGGCTCGCGTAATGCCCCTTTAACCCTATCATTTAATGTTTTAAAAGGGGTTAAGTGCTACACCATTGTAGATGAGCGCAGTGCCGGTTTTTTTGCTTTAGGAATGGCGCAGCAGCTCAAAAGACCTGTTGCCGTTTTATGCACCAGTGGTACGGCAGCACTCAATTATGCGCCTGCGGTTGCCGAAGCATTTTATCAGGAAATACCTTTGCTGATTTTAACGGCGGACAGGCCTCCGGAATGGATTGGCCAGGCCGATGGACAAACGATAAATCAATCAAATATTTTTGCCAATTATATTCGCTATAAACGCGATTTACCTGTGCAAATAAACCACTCCGACGACCAATGGTACGTGGAACGCAGCGTGAGCGAAGCATTTGAAAAAATGGTTTATCCGGTGGCCGGACCTGCGCACATAAACATACCTTTGCGCGAGCCTTTGTATGGGCGCACGCTAGCCATGCCATTGCAAAAACAACCCTATCACAATTTAATGCCTGCTACAGTGCTCGACGAAAGCCAATTAAGGGTGCTGACGCAAGAGTGGAGTAATGCCGAAGCGGTGATGTTGCTTACGGGCGTAATGTTGCCGGATGCACAGCTTAACCGGGCTTTAAATCATCTGGCCGAAAATGCCAATACGGTGGTTTTAACCGAAACAAGCTCTAACTTAAAAGGGGATCGTTTTATTCAATGTATCGATCGACAGGTTTTTAGCATAAATACCTTCGAAATAGCTTCGTTTAAACCCAGCTTGCTCATTACTTTTGGTGGTCAGATAGTAAGCAAACAGATTAAAAGTGTGTTGCGAAACCACCCTCCCAAAGCCCATTGGCATATTTCTTTAAATGAAAATGTGATAGATACCTTTCAGCACCTGACGATGAATATAAAAATGAAGCCAAGTTCATTTTTTAGTCAGGTAGCCCCCAAAGTGCAAAATACAGAAGGTCGTTATCGGCACATATGGCAGCAGCGAAGCCAGAAAAACAAAAAGATTCACATGGCCTATACCCACGAAGTGCCATGGAGCGATTTTAAAGCGCTTGCCCATATATTCGCCCATATACCCGAAGGCACGGTTTTGCACCTGGCCAATAGTACGCCGGTGAGATATGCCCAACTTTTTCAGGACGAAATTAAGGTGAACTCCTTTTCAAACAGGGGTACTAGCGGGATAGATGGAAGTGTAAGTACGGCGGTGGGTGCCGCAATGGTATTAGATGCGCCAAACCTATTAGTGACGGGCGATTTGTCGTTTTTTTACGATTCTAACGGATTGTGGAATAAGTACCTGAAACAAAATTTTAAGGTGGTGGTTATAAACAACGGTGGAGGTGGTATATTTCGCTTTATTCCGGGACCTGCGGAAACAGCGGAGTTGGAGGAGTTTTTCGAAGCAAAACATCAGCAGTCGGCAAAATACATTGCAAAAGCCTTTGGGTTAAATTATTTTAGCTGTTCTAATGGGGAGGAGTTAATATCGGCTTATCAACGAATGATGGAATGTAATGATAAAGCCAGCCTTTTGGAGGTTTTTACGCCAGGAGAACTAAATGGAAAGATATTACGTAAATATTTTAAAAATTTACAAACAAACCGATAATGAGAACAGCTGTAAAACGTATATCTTTTTACAATAATCTTATACCCCATCAATTTAACGGTCAATCAACCTATCGATCTAATTTTTATTGGTAATAATAAAATGTTCAATAATCTAAAAAGCTAATAAGATGAGCAAGTATAACTGGGAAACCATTAAAGAGTATTCCGACATAAAATTTGATTTTTTTGAAGGAATAGCCAGGGTGACGATAAACAGACCGGAGGTCTATAATGCTTTTCGTCCCGAAACCATTATGGGGATGCTGGATGCCTTTGAGATTTGTCGCGAACGGCAGGATATTAATGTGGTAGTACTGACCGGAACAGGCGACAAAGCATTTTGCTCCGGTGGCGACCAAAAAGTAAAAGGCGTAGGTGGATATATCGACAAACAAGGCGTACCCCGATTAAATGTGCTGGATTTACACAAAAAAATTCGCTCGCTTCCTAAGCCGGTCATCGCCATGGTAAATGGATATGCCATAGGAGGTGGACATGTGCTGCATGTGGTTTGCGACCTTACCATCGCTTCGGAGAATGCAAGGTTTGGCCAAACGGGTCCCAAGGTGGGCAGTTTTGATGCCGGTTTTGGTTCTTCGTACCTGGCACGACACGTAGGGCAAAAAAAAGCACGCGAAATATGGTTTCTCTGCGAGCAATATACTGCCGAAGAAGCCGAAAAAATGGGTATGGTAAACAAAGTAGTTCCGTTGGAAACACTCGAGGAAACCACCGTAGAATGGTGCCGTACCATCATGAAACGGAGTCCGCTGGCTTTACGGATGATTAAGCGCGGATTAAATGCCGAGTTAGATGGCCAGCACGGCATAATGGAAATGGCCGGTGATGCAACTCTGATGTATTATTTGATGGAGGAAGCACAGGAAGGTAAAAATGCTTTCCTTGAAAAACGCGATCCCAACTTTGATCAGTTCCCTAAGTTTCCTTGATATCATTATTAGTAACAGTAAAATACTGTATTTTGTTATTTTTTCTCCATTTTTGTTTAATCAATCTTTTTATCTTCTCAAATTAGCGAAAATTCATGGAAACAAAGTTATTTAAAATTGCGGAACGCTTTCAGATCGACGGCGAAATAAAAGACATCAAACCATTGGGCGAAGGTTTTATCAACGATACCTATATATTAACAACCGTTTCTGCCGATTCGCCAAATTACCTGATGCAGCGTAAGAATAAAAATATTTTTACCGATGTGCCGGCCATGATGGATAATATCGAAAGAATAACCCAGCATTTAAAAACGAAGATACACGAACAGGGTGGCGACCCTATGCGGGAGGCCATGACCGTTACTAAAACCAAAGACGGCAAACTTTATTATAAAGATGAGGAAGGTGAGTTTTGGGCGCTGTGTTTGTTTATTCAAGGCAGTGTAACGCACGAAGCAGCCGATACACCCGAATTAGCCTATGCTGGAGGAAAAGGCATTGGTAAATTTCAAAGCATGACCTCCGATTTTAAAGGCAGCTTAAAGGATATACTACCCGGATTCCACAATATCCGCTTTCGTTTTAAACAGTGGGACGAGGTACTGGCAAAAGATCCCGTGGGACGTAAAAAAGAACTGGCCAGGGAAATTTCCTGGATAGAAGACAGAAGAGACGAGATGCTGGCTTTCTGGCAACTGGTTGAAGATGGTACTATCCCCACAAGGGTAACACACAACGACACAAAAATAAACAACATTCTTTTCGACGACAAGGGCGATGTGCTTTGTGTGATTGACCTGGATACCGTGTTGAGCAGTACGGTGCTCAATGATTTTGGCGATGCCATCCGTTCCTACACCAATACCGGGTTAGAGGACGACAAAGATCTGGAAAAAGTATCCATGGACATAGATATTTTTACGGCTTACACCAAAGGTTATCTGTCGGAAACAAAATCGTTTTTAACGCAGCCCGAGATAGACCACCTTGCTTTTTCGGCTAAATACATCACTTATGAGCAGGTTCTCCGGTTTTTGATGGACTATATCGATGGCGACAATTATTATAAAATCAAGTACCCTCAGCACAATTTGGTGCGTACCCATGCACAATATAAATTGCTGCAAAGTATTGAATCGCAATACCAAAAAATGAAGGAAGTGGTTAAAGCAAATGTATGAGTATAAGAGGTTGATGTTATAGAACAATCGTGTGGAAATAAAGACATCATTTTTTTTAGTTTTTATAGAGCAAACAAAAAAAGGCAGACTGCTTAAAAGCAT
Organism: Saccharicrinis carchari; assembly: GCF_900182605.1. Taxonomy (NCBI): domain Bacteria; kingdom Pseudomonadati; phylum Bacteroidota; class Bacteroidia; order Marinilabiliales; family Marinilabiliaceae; genus Saccharicrinis; species Saccharicrinis carchari. The sequence continues at coordinate 79,180 of NZ_FXTB01000004.1, read as the reverse complement.
GTCTGCCTTTTTTTGTCATCTGCCTCTTAATAATTGTTATCTCCCGCAGGCTCTGCTCCTGTAAAGACTTATATAGTTATATATTAGTACAGTGAGGTTTTTTAGTAGTGCGATACCGCATTATGTCATACATAATTACTTTACTGCATCACGTTAAAAGGTAATGAATACACGTTTTAGCGCAATCATAAAATTTGAATGGAAAAAATCTTAAACGTACTTTTGCCAATGACAATATTTAATGATAAGAAACAAATATTAACACGTCGAAATGTTACACTTAAAATACGCATATTGTTGTTGACGTAGTGATACGGGTTTTTTCTTTGAGTTACTATTCGTTTTATTATTCTTTATTAATGCTATAATGATTAAGTATGTTAAAAAAAATGTTAAAATTTTAATCTGAAAAAAACTGAAAAAATGAGAATTATGACGAAAAGTTTTTTAAGTCTGTTTTTGCTTGTGTTTTTTGCTTCGGCTACAATGGTTGCCCAGCATCAGGTTACAGGTAAAATAGTAGATGAATCGGGCGAACCGATACCCGGAGTAAATATAGTGGAAAAGGAAAATACAATGAACGGTACCATCACCAATTTTGATGGGGTTTATAATTTGACCGTTGGTAGCGACCAATCTACCCTGGTTCTTTCCTTTATTGGTTTTAAGCTTCAGGAGGTTCCGGTAGCTGGTCAGTCAGTGGTAAACGTTACCATGGAAGCGGATATTACAGGTCTTGACGAAGTGGTAGTAACCGCCTTGGGTATTAAGCGCGAGAAAAAGGCACTTGGTTATGCCATTCAGGAAGTAGCCGGTGAAGCTATTCTTGAATCGAGAGAAGCTAACGTTGCCAATGCCTTGAGCGGTAAGGTATCCGGTTTGCAAGTAATTAAGTCAAGTGCAGGTCCGGCTGCTTCATCAAAAATTGTGTTACGGGGTAACAGTTCGTTAACCGGAGATAACCAGCCGCTTATTGTGGTGGACGGAATTCCGGTGGATAACTTTACAGGAGCCTCCAACAATGATTATTGGAACCCCTCAACAGATATGGGTAACGGCCTTGGCGATATCAATCCCGACGATATAGAAAGTATGTCGGTGCTTAAAGGTGCTTCAGCTGCTGCCTTGTACGGGTCGCGTGCAGGTAATGGTGTAATATTGATTACTACCAAATCGGGTAAAAAAACAGAAGGTTTGGGTATTACAGTTTCATCCACTTTTGGGTTTGAAACCATTTTTGCCAATCCCGATATGCAAAATTCATTCGGACAAGGAACAAACGGTGTTTTTGATAATCTTAGCACAAGCAGTTGGGGGCCAAAGATTGAAGGACAGCAAGTAACAAAATGGGACGAATCCTCAGGTCCGCTTACAGCCTACGATAATGTCGAAAATTATTTCGATGTTGGTGTTACGCAGGATTATAATGTTTCGTTTCAGCAGCAATACGAAAAAACATCGGTTTACACCTCTTTTACGCACAAGGACGATAAAAGCATGATACCGGGTGCCAAGTTGCGGAGAACAAATCTGTTGGCGAGGTCCACATCTAAATTTGGTCCCGATGAGCGATGGACCCTGGATACAAAAGTACAGTATGGTAATACGACGGCAAAAAACAGGCCTTTGCTTGGTGTAAACCCTTCAAATGCTTATTATACCATGTATCTGCTGCCCGTGTCCATGGATATTCGCGATTTTGATCCCTCGGTGGATGCTTCTGGAAACATGATATGGTACGGTGGAGGTAGTCAGGTAAATCCATACTGGGGTGCCAAATATAACCTGAACGAGGATAGCCGCGATAGATTTATCATGCACGGATCGTTGAAATATAAGTTTAACCATTGGCTAAATGCTGAAATTAAGGGTGGATCCGACCGCTATACTACCAATACGGAGTCGAAGCAATATGCAGGCAGTCCTTTGTCATCGGGTGGTCGTTACAGCCTGGGTAAAAATGTTTTCTACGAAAACAACTTTAGTGCTTTAATATCTGCGTCGCGTGATAATTTAATAGGTAATATTGGAGGTTCCGCCATGCTTGGAGGCAACCTGATGTCGCAACAAAGTTCTGGTTTATCGGGTAGCTCTGGTGAGCTTGAAGTACCCAATTTATTTTCGTTGAATAACGGTGTAGATAATCCGGGGGTTAGCGAGAGTTTTAGAGAAAGGAAAATAAATTCGGTATATGGTAACGTACAATTGAATTACGATGGTTATTTCTTTTTAGAAGGTACTTTCCGCAACGATTGGTCTTCTACTTTGAGCGAGGAAAACCGTTCTTTCTTTTATCCATCTATAACGGCTTCTTATTTAGTTACCGATATGTTGAGCAAAATGGATGTGTCGGTACCCGCTTGGCTTACCTTTGGTAAGGTGAGAGCTTCTTACGCCGAAGTGGGTAATGATTTAGGTCCTTATGAATTGTATAATACGTATTGGATTGGGAAAGATCCCCTTGGAACAACCACCGCGGGAGCCGGAAAAACTTTGTTTGACTCCAGCGTGCGCAGTGAGCTAATTAAATCCTATGAGGTAGGTGCCGAATTACGACTGTTTCAAAATCGTCTGGCTGTTGATTTTGCATGGTATAAATCTAACGCAACACGCCAGCTAATTAATTTACCTATGGATCCCATTAGTGGATACACAGCTAAAAAAATCAATGCGGGAGATATTCAAAACAAGGGTATTGAGTTAATGGTAAATGGTACCATCCTAAAAAGCAAAGAAGGTCTTAACTGGGATATGCAGTTAAACTATTCTAAAAATGAAAATACTATTGAAGAACTGGCCGAAGGTGTAGAAGAGTATCATCTTGGCGGTTTTGATAATGTAAAGATTTTAGCTGAGGTAGGTGGTATGTACGGCGAAATTTATGGTACTACTTTCCTAAGGGTTACAGATGAAAAAAGTGAGCATTTTGGTAAAATTTTGCTCGATGGTAATGGATACCCCCAGGCTGATCCTGAACTTAAAAAGTTGGGTAATCAGCAACCAGACGCTATGGTAGGTTGGGTAAACTCATTTACTTACAAAGGATTAAATTTGAGCTTCCAGTTTGATGGACGTTTTGGCGGGGAAATATTTTCCGGAACCAATCAGGGGATGCAACTGGCCGGTACGGCAGGGGTAACAGCACCTGGTGGAATGCGTGAGGATATTACTGTAGATGGTGTTACCGAGTCGGGTGGATCATACGTTGCCAATACCAATGCAATTTCACCCCAGGATTATTGGTCGGCCGTGGCAGGTGCCGGTAATGTGGGTATTGTTGAAGCCAACGTTTACGATGCAACCAATATCAGATTAAGGAATATAAGGTTGAATTATAGTTTGAGAGGTAAAGTGCTTGAGAATACACCTTTGCAGCGTGTTAAAGTGGGTTTCACCGTGAATAATGTTTGGCTAATCAAAAGTCACTTGAACGGAGTTGATCCAGAATCGGTGTTTGCAACAGGAACCAATGCTGTTGGTTTTGAAAATGCAGCTCCTCCTACCACAAGAACCTTTATTTTTAATTTATCGCTGGACTTTTAAAAATTGAATGATGATGAAAAAAATGATAAAAATAAATATAGTCGCGGTGCTTATGGGATTTTTAGCACTGGTAGGCTGCTCCGACTTTGAGGAGATAAATATAGACCCGAAAGCGGCAAGTGTTGAGCAGGTGCAGATAGAATACATTATTAACACTTCGATCACCGGAGCGCAGCAAAATCCGCATGTTGCCGAAAGAGCCTTTATTTTATATTGGAAAATAGCCGCCAGGCAATGGCGGGGTAACGGATCTTTGGCTACCGGTGGATACAGCGATGGCTGGAGTAATGATTATTATAATTCTTTATCTGATTGGTTAAAGGCATCTTATCTGGCGGTTAATATAGCCGATGAAAAATTGGAGCAAGGTACTGATCTGCCTTACACAGGGAACCTTAAGCAAGTAGCCCGTATTTGGCGGGTATATCTGCTGAGCGAATTTGCCGATACCTTTGGCCCGATGCCACTGGATGGTTATAGTGGTGTAAATCCTAATTTCAGTGACTTAAAGTCGGTGTACTATTTTATGTTGCAGGAATTGAAGGAAGCAGCAGGCGAAATTAATTTGTCGGATGATGCTAAAGTGCCTGAGGATTTAAGTAAGTATGATAAAGCCTATGGTTTTGATCTGCTTAAATGGAAAAAATATGCCAACTCCATGCGTATGCGCTTGGCCATGCGTCTCTCCGAAGTGGATGCCCAAAAGGCCAAAACGGAATTTGAAGAAGCCGTATCAGGTGATATTATGTTGGCCGACGATGAGGTTTTTAAAGTGAAAGAAGAGGGGGGATGGAGCGACCTTACCGCTGTAATGAGTCGTGAGTGGAACAGCCAGCCTTTATCGGCAACCTTAAATAACCTGTACATAGGTTTAGGTGGAGTTATGTCAGCTGATGTGCTGGAGGATGATTTACATGCCAGTATTAAACCTGCCAACTATATGGGGGTTAAGTATGAGGATCACCTAACTTCGATGACCAACGATCCATCCACCGGTTTTTGGTATGATGGATTGCACGAAAAGATGGATCCAAGAGCCTATAAGTCTTTTATTGTTCCCGGTGATTTCGACAATCCTAATTTCTCATTTTACCCATCATGGACAAATGATGCGCGCACAGTGAAACGTAACCTTGTGGATGACGAAGGAAATGTGGTGGTTGAAATTGATGCTACCTACACCTGGAATGCCGCACCGCTGGGCGATTGGGGCGATAAAGCATCCAGAAATAAGGTGGCTACTTATACCGGTACAAATCCGCGCTTAAGCCAAAAATTTAGGCAAGAAAACGATGGTCGTATTTTCTTTGCGCCCTGGGAGACCTATTTCCTGATTGCTGAAGCTTCGGTTAGAGGTTGGTCTGTACCAATTTCCGGTAAGGAGGCTTACGAAAAAGGTATTGAATCCAGTTTTAAGTATTGGGAAGTAGAAGAGCATTTGGGAAGCTATCTTGCATCGGAAGAATATAACCGGGTGGGTACTTCTGTTAGCTGGGAGCACACCACTGAACCTACTAGTCCGGTTACCATGGATTATATAGATGGTTATACCCAAACACCTGGAACTGTAGAGTTCAATTATCCTAAAAATTATTTATATAAAAATGGAACTGTGAGCAATGATCTGCTAACAAAAATCATTACGCAGAAGTATATTGCACAAAATCCATGGTTGCCACTGGAGGCATGGAGCGATCACAGAAGACTGGGATTACCATTCTTTGAGAATCCGGCTGTTGACAAACCTTTGATCAATTTGCCCACGTTGAATGCGTCCAATTTCATGACCAGCCAAGTGTCCTTTTTTCCTCAACGTATAAAATATCCTTCAGCTTTAGAAAATAGCAACCCTGAGGGATATCAGCAGGCTGTTGGATTTTTGGGCGGTGATGATGCGGTGTTAACACCATTGTGGTGGGCACAAAAAGAATAGAAAGCCTTATTCACTTAAAATTAAAACGGCCACCTATAAGGTGGCCGTTTTTTGTTGAAGCTATAATTGTAAGAGTTGCTGCATCCCGAATTAGTGGAGCAAGGCATTATTCTCTACTCCGCATTATGACTTGAAAAATACTTCATAAACTGAACGCGTTCAAAGCGCTCTGCGTTTTCTTTGGGTTCGTGGTGCACACTACCTCTGAACTCATCGATGCTTACGTAGTTGCGTTTGTCCATCCAATGCGTTATGTTTTTTAGGATACCGGCTACTGAACCCGCACCATCTTTATACAGTTTAGAAACCAATTGCACTACTGAAGCACCTGCCATAATCATTTTAATGGCCGTTTCGGCAGAATGAATTCCGGTGCTGGCAGCTAAATCGGCATTCACCTTACCTGATAGGATAGAGATCCATCTTAAAGTGTTGAAATAATCGTGCTCCGACGAATAAGGATTTCCGGCCTTTACCTCATCGGTCATAATATCAAAATCTACATTGTAAAAACGGTTAAACAGGGTAATGCCATCTGCGCCGGCATCATCAAGTTTTTTAACCATGGCTGCCAGATTAGAGGAGTAGGGGGCAATTTTTATAGCCACAGGTATCTGCACGTGTTGTTTCACCTTTTCGATGATGGACAGGTAGAGTTTTTCCTGTTCGTCGGCTTTTTGGTTTATGTCAAAAGGTAGTTTAAAAACGTTCAGCTCAAGGGCATCCACCCCTGCTTTTTCCAATTGTTTGGCATAGGAGAACCATTCGCCGGAGGTGGCACAGTTTAAGCTGCCGATGATGGGAATATCCACCTGATTTTTAGCCTCTTCAATTATGCCGGCCATTTTCTTTAGCACATCGTCTTTAATCTGATAATCGTAATAATCTAAAAACTCCATATTGTTTTCGAAGGCGCCCAGGTTATTTTTTAAGGTTTCTTCATGTTCTTTGATTACCTCCTCTTCAAAAACAGATTTTAAGACTACCGCCGCCACTCCGCTTTCGGCCAAACGTTTAATCCCTTCAACCGTTGAGGTGAGGCCACAACTGCCGGCAACGATAGGGTTTTTGAGGCGTAGCCCCATGTAATTGGTTTCCAGTATCTTCATAATCCTAAAATGTTATGCTTTATTATTTTTAAGATATTTGTGCATGGCTTGCGCTGCCCTACGGCCATCGCCCATAGCCAGGATAACAGTAGCTCCTCCTCTTACAATATCACCTCCGGCAAACATTTCAGGGATCGATGATTGCAGGCTATGGGGATTTACCACGATAGTTCCCCATTTTGTGGTTTCTAAATCCGGTAAGGAGTCCGGTACGATGGGATTGGGCGAAACACCCACGCTTACTACTACGGTTTCTGCTTCTATTATTTCTTCCGAACCCTCAATGGGTACGGGTCTTCGTCTGCCACTGGCATCGGGCTCGCCCAGCTCCATTTTTTGAATCTTCACCTGGTTAACGCGCCCGTTTTTGTCGGCAAAATATTCGATGGGGTTGGCCAAAGTCATAAATTCTATGCCCTCTTCTTTGGCATGTTCTATCTCCTCTATGCGTGCGGGCATTTCGTCCATGCTCCTGCGATAGACGATCATGGCCCGCTTGGCGCCCAGGCGTTTGGCGGTACGTACTGAATCCATGGCCGTATTACCACCACCTATCACCATCACATTTTTACCACTTACCACGGGCGTATCGCTATCGTGCTCGGCGGCTTGCATTAGGTTTATGCGAGTAAGGTATTCGTTGGAGCTGAGTATGCCGAGGTAGTTTTCACCGGGTATGCCCATAAAACGAGGCAGTCCGGCTCCGCTACCTGCAAAAAAGGCTTTAAATCCTTCTTCTTTCAAATCTTCAATGGCCGCCGTTTTTCCTACTATAAAGTTAGTTTCGAATTGCACACCCATCCTTTTGAGGGCATCTATCTCTACATCAACAATGTGGTTAGGAAGCCTAAACTCGGGTATCCCATATTTTAATACGCCACCTATTTCGTGCAGTGCTTCAAAAACAGTAACCTCATAACCCATTTTTGCCATTTCGCCGGCAAAGGTTAATCCTGCCGGACCGGAGCCTATGCAGCCTACTTTAATACCGTTTTTTTCGTTTATTTCAGGTATGGATATCTCGCCCGAGGCCTGTTCGTAATCGGCAGCAAAACGCTCCAGGTAACCTATGGCTACGGGATCTTTTTTTAGTTTTAAGGTATAAAAACAGTTGGCTTCGCATTGTTTTTCTTGCGGGCACACTCTACCGCACACGGCTGGTAGGGTACTGGTTTCCTTTAATACCTTGGCGGCTTCCAAAAAATCGCCTTGTTCAATTCGTTTAATAAACTTGGGGATGTTTATTTCTACGGGGCAGCCCGTGATGCAGGTAGGGTTGGGGCAATCGATGCAACGACTGGCTTCTATTTGAGCTTGTTCTTTGGTCAGGCCGGAGTTGACTTCTACGTAAGAAGTAATACGTTCCCGGGCATCCACTTCGTTCATTTTAACTCGCCTCAGTCCCGTGCGATCCTTATTTTTTATTTTTTTTCTTAGATCCTCGCGCCAAGCCTGGCTGCGCTCTGCTTTAAGATAATTAATTTCTTCCATAGCGGAATATTTTACGCTTTAAAATTACATTTATGATGGAATCTGACAGCTATCGTTATTGGTTTTCAAATAGTTGCTTTCGGCGGCTTTTTCAATTTCTTTGTAGCCATTTAAGCGAAGCAGCATTTCGTCGAAATCTACCTCGTGTGCATCAAACTCGGGGCCATCCACGCAAACGAACTTGGTTTTACCGGCTACAGTAATTCGGCATGCGCCGCACATTCCGGTTCCATCTACCATAATGGTGTTTAAGCTGGCCATGGTTGGGATGTTATGTTTTTTTGTTGTTAAAGCAGCAAATTTCATCATAACCGCCGGGCCAATAATAATGGCTTCATCTATTTTTTCTTTGGCTATGGCAGCCTCCATCCCTTCGGTCACTAAGCCTTTTTGTCCATGCGACCCGTCATCTGTCATTACGATTAGCTCATCAGAAAAGGACCTTATTTGATCTTCGAGAATAATTAAATCTTTGCTTCGGGCTGCTATTACTGTAATTACACGGTTGCCTGCTTTTTTGTAAGCCTCTACAATGGGCAGTAAGGGCGCAACGCCCACACCACCACCACAGGCTAATATGGTTCCTTTATGTTGTATGTGAGTAGCCTGTCCGAGAGGACCCACCAAGTCGGTGATGCTATCACCCACCTCAAGGGCAGACAGTTTGCGCGAGGATACACCTACTTTTTGAACCACTAAGGTTATGGTGCCTTTTTCGCGGTCGGCACCGGCAATGGTTAAAGGGAAGCGTTCCCCTTTATCGCCGATTTTTAATATTACAAAATGACCGGCCCTGCGTGCCTTGGCAATCCTGGGGGCATGGATTTCGAGTTTTACTACATTCTCCGAAAAGAATTCTTTGTTTACTATCTTAAACATAATTAGGGGGTATTCAAATGATATTTTAATTTTATGCTTTTGCCAACAAAAGTCATTTGTATTTATAAAACGCACAAAAGTATCATAAAATTTAAAAATATCCATACCTCACGGGAATATCGATATTATATAGGGTAAGGCTTTCTGGAAATACTTCTCTTAAGGAGATATCCTTTTATCTTCCCTGACAGTTAACGCGGCCGTAAAAAAGCAGTTTGAATAGTTCATCTTATATTGTATTTTCGCAATCAAAGAAACAGAGTATGGCCAAAAAAAATAGAAAGCAAAGGGACGGGATTGTATTTTCTACAAATACAGATTTCGAATACCAATATGATCAGGAGCAAAGCGAAGAAACCTTGCCGCCGCAGCAGCAAAATTTAAAAGTGATGTTGGATAAAAAGCAGCGCAAGGGAAAAGCTGTTACTTTAATCACGGGATTTGTTGGAGAGGTAAGTGATTTAAAAGAGTTGGGCAAAGAGTTGAAATCGAAATGTGGTGTGGGTGGAACGGTAAAAGAAGGCGAAATATTGATACAGGGTGATTTTAGGGGTAAGGTGCTTGAGCTATTGCAAAAAGCGGGATATAAGGCCAAGCGGGCAGGAGGATAGGTAGTGTGGTGTGAGGCATATAGTAATCGATGTGTCGGCATGTGCAAGCCTATAGCCACATAAAAATATCCGGTTTTTCTTGGCTGTACTAATTGTTACTCAACCTATTTTTTTTATAAACCATTTTGCCCAGTTCGATGGCGATACCCGTTTTGGCCAGGATGGTAAATATAAATGCGCCCATGGCCCAAATACCGAGTGTAACGGATATTTCGGTAAAGGTGGGGGTGTATTCGGTAATTTTACCCCATGGGCCGGGGATGAAACCGGGAACAATTAGGCCAAAGCCTTTTTCTATCCATACGGCAATAAATAACATACCGCACAAAACGGGCAACACCTTTAAGTTGTTTCTTAATTTATGAACCGTTAATGCCGTGGTGGCAACAATATTTAAACCGATGGATGTCCAAATCCATGGCAGGAGGGCCGTTTTTCCATCTAAACCAAAAAACAGATATACGGCACTGATGCTGTGGTGCGTAGGCGCATAAAATTCTTTAAACAATTCCGACACCAACATAATCAGGTTAATTTGTGCGGCCACGGTAACGATGAGGCCAATGTTTTTAATGGTAAGGCTGCCCACAGCAAAGCGGGTGAATTTACGGATGGTTATTAATATGATGATGATCAGTGCGGGACCGGCGGCAAATGCCGATGCCAAAAAGCGAGGCCCCAAAAGCGAGTTGTTCCAGAAAGGGCGGGCCTGCAATCCCTGGTACAAAAATGCCGTTACAATATGGATACCCACGGCCCAAAATACGGAGAGATACACACCGGGAATATATACTTTGCGCTTTGGTGTTTTGCCCTGATAAATCATGAACAGCAGATATAAGGGTATGGTAATGTTTAGGAACAGGTAGCCGTTAAGCACGATAACGTCCCAGGTGAGTAAAGAGTTTGGGAAATTAAACACCCCTATGCCGGGTATCATGTGCCATAAACGGCCCGGTCCGCCCATATCAGCTACCACAAAGGCCAAACACATCACAAGGGTGGCCACGGCCAATCCCTCGCCAATGAGCACCGCTTGCTTAAAATCAATCTTATCCAAAATGTAGGCAGGCAACACCAACATAACAGCAGCAGCGGCTACGCCCACCAAAAAGGTAAAGTTGGATATGTACAAGCCCCAACTTACGCGGTCGGTCATTCCGGTTACTATCAGGCCGTGCTCCAACTGATTGGCGTAATTGAACAATCCGAACAGCATGACAACAGTTAATGATGCCATCCAGATATGATATGCCCGGCTTCCGCGGGTTACTTCTGCAAAAGAATCTTTAATAAAATGACCGGCAACACGTAGTATACTCATAATCTTTCTATATGATAGTCTTTAAAAATTCGCACGCTCAAAATCACTGTCCCGGTAGTTTGGGCGACTTAATCGGTATAATACCAAAATTTGGGATCGGTACCCAATTCTTCCTTGAGCCTAAAAACCTTTTTGTTTTCCAAAATCCAGCGGATATCGCTGGTGGCATCCAATAAATTGCCAAATTTACGTGCACCTGTAGGGCAAGATGCAACGCAGGCAGGGTTTTCGCCTTTACGGCTTCGTTGTGTACAAAAGGTACATTTTTCCATCACGCCCTGTTTGCGCAAACGGTTTCCCAGATAATGCTGTTCCCTCACTACTTCCTCTTCCGGCACTATTGGTTTGCCCCAATTGAATCTACGCCCGTCGTAGGGACAGGCGGCCATGCAATACCTGCAGCCGATGCACCAATCGTAATCCACTACTACACGCCCATCGGGCTCTTTCCAGGTAGCTTGCACGGGGCATACCTTAACACATGGTGGATCGTCGCAGTGGAAACATTGCGTGCCCATATAAAAATGCCCGGCCGCCGGCACTTCGTGGCCATATTCGTCGTTGGCCTCTTCAAAATTAAAACCTTTGCCATCTTTCATTTCGTGTATGCGTATGTATCGCATACGGCTTTCACGGTCCAGGTTATTCTCTTTTATGCAGGCATCCACACAATCCATATACCCCTGGCATTTGCTCACGTTAAATGCATAACCGTACAGCACCCCTTTGTTGGCGTTGCGCGATGACATGCTTATTTTTGTGCCGGTCTTCATCTCGTACAACCTGACCAGCCTTTCTACCGTCTGCTTTTTTTCAAGGTCTGTCATCAGGCGGTAGTTGCCTTTGAACTCTTCCTTCCATTTCAAGCGTAATTTTTCTTTTAGCTTTTCGCTTGCCATCATGCTGCACGAGGAACTGACTACGCCTACCCCCAAGGCCAGACCCGTGGAAAGCTTTTTGAAAGCCTCCCGACGATTCATGTTCACATCTAAATTTTGTTGGTAGCCGTCTGTTTTTTCGGTGTGGGAATCCTTGGCACATGCCTTTTCAGAATCCTTATTTAAAAGGGGATTATCTATTTTGGCTTTTAAGGGAGATGCCATGTTTTTTTTATTCGATTTTTTTTGTTCCATGTCAGCTTCTTTTCTTTTGGATATGGGCCGGATAGGTAGGCATCCTCGATTCAAAGCCGGGCGAATGGGGATTGTGACATTCTACACAAGTTTTAGAAACCCTGGGTGCCACCCACCCACCTATTCTTTTGCCGTGCGAGCCTCCTCTCCAATCGCTGAATTGGCTGCTGTGGCATTGGCTGCATAGTTTATAGCTTTGGTCAAAATCAATACTTTTACCTGATGTAGAGCGTAATTCGTCCAGATTGTCCGGGTTATGGCAGGTAAAGCACGACAACACATCCAGGCTGGAGTGGAATAATCGGATGTCGGCATGTGTCAAATCGTTTCCTTTGGTTTTCAGTTCCGCGAGTTCTACTTCATGACAGCCGGAACATTTATAATTGGAGATACTTCCTTTTCGTTCGTGCACAAAAAAATCACTGTAGCCCTCCTCCTCAACAGATACGAGCCTATCGTGCTGTAATAAATTATAGGAGTTGTATGATGTTGAATCGACAGAACTGTGTTGCAGCTTGGCGTAAACATCATGATGACGATCCGATACATCGCATGCCCCGGTTATAAATAGCACGCAGCCCAATAATAAAGTGGAGAGTTTTACCATGCTTTCAATATAATTTGTACTTAACCCAAGTAGTTCGGGGTGGAAATTTTTATTGGAAACATCCTAAAAATAGTAAATAAATTTGGTAAAATATGTTAATTTTAACGATAATCTGATTTTACTAATTTTTATCCTGCATGAAAACACTGTTCGTTTTTATTACAGCCTCCTTAATTTGTTTGCCCATTAGGGGACAGGACGAAAACAAGGAAAAACCACAGGTGGAATTGCATGGGGCATTGCGCTTTAATTACAAATTGTCGTCGTGGAAAGAAGGCCAGAAAAAAAGAGGGGGTGATTGGGGTTATGATATGTTTGCCATTAGCCCCAAAGCACACTACAAAGGACTAACGCTGGATGTTGAATACCGTTTGTATGCGGCAGAGTATGGTGGTGGTCTGCTACGAAAAGGTGATATTACTTATGCGTTTAACACACAAAAAAAAATAAAGATTGGCCTTACCAGGGTTCCATTTGGCATTGAACCTTACAATTCGCACAGCTATTACCTGGGTATGGGTTACTACATGGGGCTGGAAGATAATTATGATATGGGGGTAAATTATATACACCAGGGTGATAAAATAGAGTACCAAATGGCATTCTTCAAGAATTCTGAGGTGTTTTTATTCGGCGACAATGCCCCCTTGTCAAATAAGACCTACTCCTACGATGTTACCGGCCCCAACAGGGAGGTCAACCAATTCAATGCTAAGATGGCTTCTAAAATCAACAGTGGTCGTGCTATGCACAAGCTGGGCATATCGGCCATGTACGGGGGCTTATACAATGTAGAGTCGGAAAAAATGGGAAATCACAGCGCCTGGGCTGTACATTACGAAGCAAAAGCCGGGGGGTTCAGTCTTAAGGCACAGGCCACTTCGTTTAGGAAAAACCCTAAAAACATTGACTCTGCACACAATGATACTGTTTCGCTGGGGGCTTATAATTTGATGTATGAACTGGCCTCAAAAGGTGAACTGTATACCCTTGGCCTTTCTTACAATTTTCCTGTTGATGGTAATGTGTTGAGCAACATCCAAATATATAACGACTTTGCTTATTTTGATAAAACAAAAAAAGAATTTGAAGATTCAATGTCGAACACATTAGGGGTACTGCTGCATGCAGGTAAGGTGTATTGTTATGTGGAGTATATCCTTTCGGAGAATCAGCCCTGGTTTGGCTCGGAATGGACAAAGGCTTTTTCAACGGGCAACCCGGATAAAAGTATCGGGATAGAACAATTTATTAATATCAACCTGGGGTATTATTTCTAACGCAGAAGTAAATAAACCAAAAAAACATTGACCATGAGTATCGACCGAAGAAATTTCCTGAAACTATCCTCCCTTGCAGCAGTTGGAATTAGTGCATCGGCTAGCCTTACCCTTTTTAGTTGCGACCATGTGTTTGATTCCGGCACCACCTTGATACCCCATGCCAGCCACTGGGGTCCTTTTAAGGCAGTGATAAAAAACGGTAAGTTAATTGGTGTGCAGCCCTTAAAGGATATTGATGCCATGCCAAACGAGATGCTTACCAAGGGTTTGATGAGCAGGGTATACGACAAAACCCGGGTAATGTACCCCATGGTGCGCAAATCGTTTTTTGAAGGGCGTGGCAGCAATACCAAGTCTCATTTAAGAGGGAAGGAACCTTTTATACGGATTACCTGGAGCGAAGCCCTAACGCTTGTAGCCGACTCCATTATACAAGTGATAAAAAAGCATGGCAACGAGAGTATTTTCAGCAGTTCCTACGGTGGATGGTCGCACGCCGGTTTTATCCGCCCCAATGTGTTGCAGGGCCGATTTTTTGGATTGATAGGCGGGCACTCCATTACCAAGGGCGATTATTCGGCCGGGGCGGCGCAGGTAGTACTTCCCCATATTATTGGCGATATGGAAACGTACTCGCCACAAAGCTCCTGGAAAACGATATACGACCATACCGAGGTTTTTGTTTTAATAGGCTGCGACCCATGGAAGAACAACCGCCTGGAGTATCGCGTTGCCGACCATCAGATGTATCCCAACTGGATAAAGTTTAAGGAAAAGGGGATACGGTTTATATCTATCAACCCCCACCGTACCAATACCGATAAAAAAATGGACGCGGAATGGATCAGGATAACGCCCAATACCGATACGGCACTTTTTCTGGCCATGAGTTATCATATATACATCAATAACTTGCACGACAAGGCATACCTGGATAAATATACCGTTGGACTGGATAAATTTGTTGCGTATTTATTGGGCAGAGATGCGGATGGTACCCCACCAAAAACACCACAGTGGGCCCAGAGCATTACCGGTATCAAAGCAGAGAAAATAGTTGAACTGGCAGAATTGTTTGCCAATAGCAAAACACAGTTTGCACCCAGTTGGGCCATTCAAAGGGCCGATCACGGGGAGCTGGCGCATTGGGCAATTATTAATTTTGTAGCTATGCTGGGTAAAATAGGTAAGCCCGGCGAAGGGGTAGGCTTCAGTTTTCATTATGGCAACGGGGGTACGCTACAGTCAGGTAAATCGATGCCCTTGGGCCTGTCGCAGGGGCGAAACCCGATTGATAAATTTTGTCCTGCTTCACGTATCATCGAGATGCTCGAAAACCCGGGTGCATCTTTCTATCGCGACGGCACCAAATACGAATATCCCGATGCGAAGCTGATATACAACTCGGGCAACAATTTTATGTCGCACCAACCGGATACCAACCGGCTGATAAAAGCCCTGAATAAGCAGGTAGAAACCATTATATGCCAGGATCCGTGGTGGTGCGCCTCGGCCCAGATAGCCGACATTGTACTGCCCGCCACCTCAACACTCGAACGTAATGGTTTGACCTCGGGCGGAACTTACAGCAACGATAAAATTTATGCCATGCGCAAGTTAATCGACCCCATTGGCGAGAGCCTGGACGATTTTGAGATATTCAGGAGGCTGGCCTATATCTTTGATGTGGAGGAGGGCTTTACCGAAGGGAAAAATATTATGCAAATTATTAGAGCATCCTACGAAAAATCGGACGCCACCATGCCATTCGAGGAATTTTGGGAAAAGGGCATTACCACTTTGCCCGTGCCCAAAGAGGCCGAGCAGTTTGTGCGGCACGGCGATTTTTACACGGATCCGGTAAATAACAAACTGCACACAAAATCGGGAAAGATAGAGCTCTATTGCCAAACCTTTGCGGAGTTCGATATGAAAAAATGTCCGCCCATCCCTAAGTTTTTGGAGCCTTTCGAATTTCTGGGAAACGCCAGGGAGGGGCAGCTGCATATTGTGAGCCCACACCCCAACATGCGCTTGCATTCGCAAATGGCCAATTCCGAAATCAGGGAAAAGGAAAACGTACAAGGTAGGCAGCATGTATTAATCAACCCAATCGATGCCAAAGCACGGCATATTGAAGACGGCGATTTAATAGAGATTTATAACGAGCGCGGTGCCAGCATTGCCGGGGCAAGGATATCCGAAGATATAAGATCCGGCGTTTTGGCCTTGGAAGAGGGCAACTGGTTGCGCTTCGACTCCAAGGGGCGGTGCAATAACGGCAGCATAAACATACTCACATCGAGCGAACCCAGTAGCGAACTGAGCCAGGCCACAACTGCCAACACTTGCCTGGTATATGCCAGGAAGTGTACCGATGCCGAGGAGAATACGGCCTACGAACCGCCATTTATTATCGAAGATAAGTATTTCTTTACCCCCCAATCCCTGGGTATAGCTTCGCAAGTAGAGCAACTGAAAAGCAAGTTCTCAGAGGCCGATATGGAACCGGGCGAACGCATCTATTACCGCAGCTGTTCGGTGTGTCATGCCCCACAGAATCCCAAAAGCTTCACCAAAAAACAGTGGTACGGAATAATTGCCAGTATGAAGGCTCGCGCAGGTCTAAAAGGAGAAGACGAAAAATTAGTGATGGAGTACGTGAAAAAGAATGCCAAAAAAGATGATTAGAGTGGAAAAAGACTAAGGAAGCGGAGTTTCTTCATCTGATCTTAATTTATTCATCTATCTAGGCTTGCGGGTGATTTGCAAGTGTTCAAAACTATTGCCGAGGAGCACCTTAGTGCCCACTTGTTTAAAGCCCGCTTTTAGGTATAACTTTTTAGCATTGGGATGATGTTTATCAACCAGTAGACCGAGGGTTTGCTGATTCCGGTTTACGATTTCGTCTATCAAAAACGTTAACATTTTAAGGCCTAGCCCTTTCCCTTGCTGGCTTGGATCTACACCGAGAGAATCAATATAAATTTCGCCTGCTTGCGTTTCGTCCTCAATTGGCAGATATGTATTAAACTGCTCGTTGATATAGTCAATCACAGGCTGGCGTAACTCTTTGAGTATAGCCCCATCGTATAAATTAACGGTTGCTATAACCTGCTCGGCTTCCTCCATTACAAAACAATTTTGATACGAGTACTGATTGTTTTCGCTTTTTATAAAGTGCAATAAAAAGTTCTTCGCCAGTTGATAATCTTTTTGTCCGATATAGGTATGGACGATATCTTCCATGGCCAGCAATATATGCTCGGCAATAGGTTCTGCATCGTTTGAATTTGCTTTTCGTATAATCATTATTTTAAAAATTTAATTTCTTATAGCCACACAAAGATTAATCGAGTTTTCTTAGATGCACTAAATAACTAATGTCATCTTTAAGTGTTCGATGATGGGCTGTAAAAAGCGTTCACTGGCGAGGTATCCGCCAAGGCCATCAAATACAAACTGAAATGCAATACAGATAAGGAGAAATCCCATAATCCGTGTAAGTGCGTCAAGCCCTGTAATGCCTAAAAACCGGGAAACAAAAGGAGCACCCCGCATAGCGAGCCAGGCCACAATTACAACAGCCACGATACCCGCCGATACGGCAAGATAACTCAGAATATCGTCCGATGAAGCCGCCATGCTGATAACTACAGAAATAGAACCCGGACCACTTAAAGAGGGCATTGCCAAAGGTGTGAAGGCAATATCTTTTTTGGTTCTCGATTCTTGTTTGGCCGCTTCGGTAATATCATCAGCATCTTTTGGATTGAGCATGCCAAAACCCACCCGCATAATGATCACTCCACCGGCAACGCGAATGGCAGGAATAGAAATCCCGAAGAAATCGATAATAAAGGCACCGGCCCAAAGAAAAACAAGCAGAATGCCTGCCATATAAAAAGCTGCCTTTAGTGCCTGTTTCTGCGACCACGCTTTGGAGTACCCGGCGGTAAGTGATAAATACAGGGGTATGGTACTAAATGGATTGGAAATTGGCAACAGTGCAAAGAAAGTAACCAGTACAATTTCAAGCATTTTTATTGGTTTTTACGTTTGTGCGGTTTTAGCTCAACACGGTGCTTTAAAAAGTAACCACAAAGAACACGATGAATACACAAAGGACACTACGAAGCATGGTGAACAATGTGCTGGCTTTGTGAACCTTGTGGTTTAAAATACAAAAAAATATTGTAGTCCGTCAAATTTAGAAGGTAACTTTATAAGGACTGTCAAATTTTACTTCACGATATGTTGATTCGTTTATTTGCGGGGCATATTGCCCAAAACAAAGCGCAGCTCGCCACCTTCGGCCATTTGTTGATGTGTTATGGTAAGCTCGTTGTAAGGTTCCCCATTTAAAAACATCTGCTGGATGTACTTATTTTCTTTGGATTGATTGTCGGCTTTTACCACAAACTGCTTACCGTTGGCCATTTTAACCGTGGCCTCGCTCACCGTTGGGGAAGTGAGATGGTACACGCCATCGGCCGGATTGACCGGGTACATGCCCATGGCCGAATAAACCAGCCAGGCCGACATTTGCCCACAGTCCTCGTTGCCGCAATAGCCGTCGGGCTCCAGGCTGTATTGCGTATCGATAATGCGGCGCACCATTTCCTGTGTTTTATGGGGCTTGCCAATGTAATTGTACAGATAGGCCACATGATGGCTCGGCTCGTTTCCGTGCGCATATTGCCCAATCATACCCGTACTAAAAATGGGCAGTTTATCCTCGGGCTTTGGGTAATAGTTGAACATGGAATCGAGCTTGGCGGAAAAACGATCATATCCTAAGGTGTCAATCAAACCTTGCACATCGTGGGGCACAAACCAAAAATACTGCCAGGCGTTGCTTTCGCAATACTCGGGACCATAATCCTTAGCTAAAAAGGGCAATATAAATTCCCCATCAACATCCTTCGGCCTGAAAAAGGTGGAAGCCGGGTCGTAAAGGTTTTTCCAGTAATCCATCCGTTGGGCAAAGGTATCATACACTTCCTGCTCGCCCATATCCATTGCCATCTGCGCAATGCACCAATCGTTATAGGCGTACTCCAGGGTTTTGGATACCGACCAGCTCTCGCCTTCACCTGTGGCGGGCACATAGCCATATTTGATGTACTGGTCTATCTGTCGCCCCTTTTCGTTGGCCGATGCCACACAGGCTTCCAGGGCTTTAGGGGCATCCATCTCAATTCCTTTAAAATAGGCATCCACAATAACGGGCACGGCATGGTAACCTATCATCATAAAGGTTTCGTTACCGGCCATGGACCATACGGGCAGCAATCCGGTTTCGTCGTAATGCGATAAAAAGGATTTAATCATATCCACCGTTTCGTCGGGGCACAGCATCGTATAAAGCGGATGGGTGGCCCTAAAAGTATCCCACAGCGAAAAGGTGTCGTATTTATTGTAACCTACTGCCTGGTGCATCTGCCCATCGGCTCCTTTGTAAAAGCCATCCACATCGCTGTGCAGCGAGGGGGTCAGGAAGCAATGGTACAGATTGGTATAAAAAAGCTCCTTTTGCTCTTGCGTGCCTTTTATTTTAATTTTAGATAGATATTCGTTCCAGGCCTGATTGGCACCTGCCACCACCTCATTAAAATCCCAATGAGCTAATTCGGTTTCCAGATTCTTTTTAGCCCCTTCGATGGAGTGCGACGACAAGGCCATTTTAATGAGCACCTGCTCACCTTCCTCCGACTTAAATTTAATTTCGGCTTTCGTATATTTGGCATTGGCTTCCTGGGCATCTACTTTTTTGCCATTGGCATAAAAGGCGATGTCGGCAATGGGCTTTGATAGCTTCATCACAAAATGCTCACGCTGATCGGGTGCCCAGCCCCGCGAATAACGGTGTCCTACAATGGTAGTTTCATCTTCTAATTTAAGGTAAGTATCCGTGGGATCGTCCCAGTTGAGTTTATACCCCAAATCGATCAATATTTTTGACTCTTCATCGGCCGGAAAGGTATAACGGTGCATTCCCACCCGCTGCGTGGTGGTAAGCTCGGCTTTGATACCGGAGCTCAATAAATCCACCGAATAATAACCCGGGGAGGCCGCCTCTGCATCATGGCTAAACATGGAATAGGGACGATAATGTTCTTGCTCCGGCCATAGGTCGGCGGTAAAACGGCTGTTATAGGGCAGCACCAAAATATCGTACAAGTCGCCCGCTCCCGTCCCCGAAAGGTGTTTATGGCTAAAACCGGCAATGGTAGAATCGGGCCAGTAGTATCCTGCAATCCTGTCCCAGCCCGGTAGTCCGTTGTCCGGACTCAGTTGTACCATGCCAAAAGGCAGCACAGCGCCCGGATAGGTATTGCCCGGCCCGTCGGTACCCACAAAGCAGTTTACATAGGATGCGAGATTGGTATCTTCCACCATTGTTTCGGTTGTGTTGGTTTGGCAGGAAAAAAATAGGCTTGCCACCAAAATTAAAACTACTGAAGTTCGAATCATTTTAAAAGGCATTTGGGATTAATAAAATTTAATGGTTTTGGATGTAAATTGATGCTGATCTAATTTCAAAATCGAAAAGAACAAAGATAGTATATCGTTGGGAGATAAAAACCTTAAATTTAGTATTATCCTACCTACGGTTTCCTTTCTTGCACCCCAATTTTAAAGCGCGTAATTAGCAACGGATAAAACTGAATCTATTAGGCAAAATTATAGTCCCAACGTATTCCCCTCCTTGAAAAAAGGAGGGGTGGATGACATTGAGGTACGAGATATCAGGCCGGGTGGTTGCTTTTCTGCCGCTTAAAAACTCATAGCCAAAAAGCAATACGTACCAATTCCCATACTCGCACCTTGGGTTGCGGTACTTCCTTTTTTTTTGAGGAAAGCGGAAGAGCCGCCATTGCATCTAATCCTCGGTGTTTTTTAAACTCTATCTTGTTCCCACCAAAAAAGAAATGTTAACCTACAAAACTGTTACCTCATCAATAAAAAACCATGAAGGATGACCTACGCCATAGTGCCAGGTGGGGCACACTTTCGTTCCCACCACCTCTACTTTGATGTATCGGGCATGTATGGCTTCGGGCGATTCACTTTTAACACCTTTAAACTTAACCGAAACAGAACGGTCTTCGGGCAAATCGTGGGTTTCCCAATGGGTATAGTTTTCACCATCCTGCGAATAGGAATAAACCACTTGTAGTGGAAAAAGAATCCATTGCCCCAGTTGGTGGAGGAAATCTGTTTCCACACTGTGGAAATTTTTGTTTTCACCTAAATCCACAACAAACGCCCCATCGATGCCTTCCCAGCCTACCCAGCTCTCCACAAAAGTAGATCCACCAAACAGACCGTCGGTTAAAGCTTTCTCGCCGACTGTTTTATATTTCCCGGTCGGTTCAATTTCGTAGGTCACTTTTGCCCCCAAAGCCAGACTTTTTTCTTCGCGGGGCATATACCGATCGCGGTATAACTCACAGTATTCCACCGGCGAATTATTGCGCTCGTTTAGTGTGGGCACCTTAAACTCTTTTACTTTCTTTTCAAAATAATCCAATTTCTCATTGATGTCATCCAGTTTTTTTTCATTTTCTGTGCGTGCAATTTCCAATTCGGAGTAGAGTAGGGGTAGCCTTGAACGTTGAACCCGCTTGAGGAAGGTCTCCTTATTGGCTACTGCTTTTTCGGCATTATCCCATAATTTTTTGTAACGGCGCATCAGCTCGGGTTTCAACATGCCGTTTTTGTGCGTTACAGGCGAGTCGTAAATCCAAAGTGGCACTCCACTGGCAATCAGAGCGCCTTCCATCACTTTTATATATTGATAGATATTGTGCCCGGCTTCACCGTAATAGCCATCCAAAAAGTGTATCATCAGCGAATCGACATCAACCTCAGGATTCCACATAAGCTTAGAAACCAGATAAGCACGAAGCTCCGGGAAATCACCACCAAGACTGCCCCCAATTTGCGAAAAGTGCATTTGCGCATTATGTTTTTTAAAGAGACGGATGTTATCCTGCAAGATATGGAAATTGGGGAATGGTGCCACAAAGTTATCGAAGTTGATGCCATAATCCCATACAAAAATATTGTTGCTGATTTCGGACCATCCTTCCATCGCTTTCATAAACTCCCGCCCCGATTCGTTTTCGGTGAGCGACACTTCCCTCATGCAGTCGATATCGCAGAGCATTATATTTACATTGGGCAATGGTTTAATGTGCTTTGGGGGATTCATGGTATAGAGGTAGGCCAGCGTAGAAAACTCTTTGTCGGGGAAGCGGACTGCCAATTTGTTTAAAAAGGTAATCAGGCTTCCGGAGAAGGCCTCTTCGTGCTCATCAATGGCGCTGCAATCATCACAAGTGCAATTGGTGTAGTTCCCGTCGTTCTGGCTGACGGAAATGATATTTTTATCCGGATTAGCTTTAAAAATAGCGTCGATTCTTTGTGCCACTATTTCAAAAACCTCCGGGTTGGTCAGGCACCATTGACTGGCCTTGCCGGGATGACGTTTTCCTTTAAAGTAGGAATAATATTCGGGATGCTCCTCGCCATATTGGTCAGAGGGCAGCAGTTTGTCGAAGGTGTGTACCCAGTAACTTTCGGCAAAAACCTCACTGGGCACTTCTATGCGATGCCACAGTTTGTACAACGAATCGTTGCGCATGGCATAACTTTGGGTTTGACGGTAGCGAAAGGCAGGATTGTCAATTTTATGAATAAGAGGAACCTCGAGTGTAGGCTGCTTTTCAAATGTGTATTCATGTTCACCAAAATAATCAATACCAAAATAATTTTCCAATAAGGTAACCACAGCATAGATTACCCCCCTGCCTTCGCCGCCAACAACCTGTACTGTATTGTCCTTTGATGAAAGATAAAAACCATCTTCTTTAATTGATTTACCAAGTAAGGACGGAAGGTTCTTCTGCGTGTTATCAATCACTACATCATTTTTTTTGATCTCAGCAAAAGAGGTCAGAATCGGTAGCTTGGCCCCGCTCATCTTTTCTACGAAGGTTTGAAGGATGTGTGCTGCTGTTTTTGAATCATTATCATCCACAGTGAGCAGGATGCGCGAGTTGGCTTTGTTGTTTTTAACCAACAAGGCCTGGCTTATCACCTGTGTAGATATTCCGAGTAATAATAAAACGACAAATAAGATGTTTTTCTTCATTTTTTAGATTTTTGATTGATTACAAAAGGTGCTTTTAACAAAGATAGTAAAAGAAAAAAGTCCACGCCCTTGTTGGACGTGGACTTGTGTTGCACTGACCGCACTCAATGAGTGTGGATTTACATTACGTGTTAAAAGTTACCTCTGTCGGCGTTGTCCCACCATATACGGGTTCCACCTTTATCACCTGAAATTCCTGTTTTGCTTGTATTGCTCTGATTCAACAATTCAATTCCGGTGTTAACCCCTTTTTCGTTGGCATCATAGGCCTGTCCGCTAAAAATAACGCGCCTAACACCTTCTTCTTTGTTTACATCGCCACCGCTTTTATTTACAAATGCTGGGAAAAAGTGAGGGTATCCGGTACGGCGCTGTTCGGCCCATCCTTCCGTTGACAATGGGAAAAGAGCCAACCATTTTTGAGTAATAATGCGCTCCAATTTTTCTTCCTTAGTAGCACCTTCGTCCCATTTAACGCTGAGTTTATTTAATGCTGGGCTGTTTAATGCCGGGTCAGCAGGATCTACAAAATCAATTTGGGTAGAGGTTCCATTGATGTAGTCATCAATCGCGCCGTCTTCATAATTGTTCACGCCAGCATAATCTCCTCTATAATCCAATTCATTCTGCATAGAAACTCGAATGCCCTGTTCATATAATTCCTGAGCAGTGGAGCTTCCGATATCCCATCGCAACTTGGCCTCAGCCAACAGGAAATAAGCTTCGGCAGCTTTCATGATGGGCAGGGGCATTGAATAGGATGAACCGTTGTCGCCCTGGATCCAACCAGAGAAGTTGGCCCAATTATTGCCTTTGGGCGGTAAACCGCTCGCAAAACGGATGCCTACATAATCGGTGCCCTCCGGCATGGTTACTTCACCTGCCTCATTTTTGATGTCACCGGTATTTTTGGTCATATATAATGGCTGGCGCGGATCATTCATGCCGCTCATAAGGGTAACCAAGTTGGCGTTAAAACCACAATCGCCCCAAGCGAACATCAGCCACATATTATTTTCCAAATTTTTGTCAATGAGGATGTCTTTATTCACAGTCGCCAAGGTGTTTGCAGCAGCTTCCGTAGCTATTTGCTTCAGATTCATTCCGGCCTCCAGTGCTTCGGGTTCTCTTTTCGATAAGCGGAGTGCTAAACGCAATTTTATGGTATTGGCAGCTTTAACCCATAAATCTGTATCACCACCGCACCATGAATCAAATGCTTGTAATTTTGCAATCTCATCGGCCTCCATCGCACTAATATCCTTGATGGCAATATCCAAATCTTCGATCATGGATTTAAAAATCTGTTTTTGGCTGTCGAATTCAAAATAGACTTCATTTTCGCCCGATAGAATTGAGCTATATGGTATAGGGCCATAAGCATCGGTAGTCATCAACGTGCCGTAGGATTGAACAACACGCATTATACCGGCTAGACCTTTGTTGCCGTCGGCATCAGATTGTGCAATTAAACGGCGTGAGTTGTTAAAGATATGCAGGTAATAATTTTCGTACATACCTCCACTGTGTCCACGGTTTTCGCCCATATCGGCATTGGTAAAGTTACCGTGCGGGGTCATAAAATATCCACCGTACATATCAATCGTCAGGTTGGTCCAAAACTGGAACATGTTCTGCTGTGGTGGATAGCAATACACCATAGGTTCAGTAAACTGGGCGTCAAACGGGAGATCGGCCGGATCTACCTGAACATCGCTGGTGTTCATTTTTTCAAAACCATCCGTACAGGATGTCAACAGACTTCCGCCAAACAGTGGAAGAACCATCAAAATTACGTATATCAAATAATTATTTCTGTTCATTTTATTAATCTTTAAAAGTTAAATTTCAAATTTAAACCAAAACTACGCGGAGTAGGCAGCGCAAACATATCTATCCCCTGCACACCGTTGCCTGTACCAGCAGATACATCAGGGTCCATTGGCGCATCTTTATGGAAAAAGAACAGGTTACGCCCTATCAAGGAAGTGGTCATGTTTTTTCCTCCTCCAAAAACATCTCGGAACGTATAACCTAAGCTTACCTCCCTCATGCGGATGTTGGTGGCATCATAAATATAGTTCTCAACGGCATAAGGGCTGTTGAAATTGCTGTTGCCCGTAGTCCTATAATATTTCTCGGCATCAAATTCTACACCATCGATGGTAACAGTGCCGGCATCCCTAGCTTCTCCGCTTCGTTTAGAAACTCCCCAGCCATCTAATGCGGCTTCGGTCATGGAGATAACTTTACCACCAAATTTGGCATCTATCAGGAATGAAAAGGTAAAGTCGTTGTAATAAAAAGTATTGGTCCATCCCATGTTAAATTTGGCATTCATATTTCCGGCATAATTCAAGTCTTCTGAGGAGTCTCCGCTCAAAACAGGTTCACCGTTATTATTTTTAATGGGTTTGCCGTTGTCGTCACGCATGATATGACGAACGTATAGATCGCCATACTCACCACCCTCTTTAAGGATGATTTTGGCTCCACCGAAATCGCTTAATGTTAAACCATTGGGTAGCTCGTCTACCAATTCCTTGATTTTATTTGTGTTGTAGGCCCCGTTAAGGCTAGTGCTCCAGCTCAGGTCGTCGTTGAACTGCTGCAACCAGCTCAGGCTAAACTCAAAACCTTGGTTTTCTACATTTCCAGCATTTACATAGCGGTTGCGTAAACCAGACTCGTAAGGTGCCGAAACTGAAAAGAACTGATTTTTAGTATTACTCTTATAATAAGTGAGGTTTGTTCTCAATCGATTGTAAAAGAATACGCCATCAAAACCAATTTCTGTAGAATACGTTTTTTCTGGTTTCAGCGTCCTGAACGGTGCGTTTTCGGGTGGAGCAATGGAACCCTGAGCACCCAAGGAATACAATAGGTTACTCATAAAAACTGGCACATCGTTACCTACAATAGAATGGCTTGCACGAATTTTGAACAAATCGATATTGCTCCCCATGTCCACAAATTTATCCAGCAAAAAGCTACCACCTATCGATGGGTAGAAGAAAGACATACTCTCGGTAAAGGCCAGGGCCGAAGACCAGTCGTTACGAGCTGTAACATCAATAAACAAACCTTCGCGATAACCAATTTGAGCTGTTCCAAAAACAGCGTTCAGGCGTCGTTCCGTATTCCAATGATCGTTCTTTTTGTACGTGGACATATTCTCGTAATAATTATTTGGAGTAAAGATGTTCGGATAATAGATATTTCCCGCACCAGGCTTTGAAAATTTCGATCCTTCTCCCCAAAGATTTACAGAAGATGTTTTGTTTTTGGTAAAACTGGAGCCTACCGTAGCCGTAAAGGTGACATCGTTAAATGTTTTATTATAGTTTATTAAAATATCGCCATAAAGCTGATCGCTAAAATAACGATTGTCTTTCATCCTTCCCATAGGATACAAATTACCAATACTTGAAGCATATGCGTTATGTACAAAATGCTCCTCACCACGCTCGTAGCGCATACGACCCAAAACGTTCAGTTCCGGTGTAATATCCCATTGGATACCACCCCCGAATTCGTAGCGATTACGGTCGGTAACGGGAGTTTGTCTGTTCAGCATCCAGTAGGGGTTTCCAAATTGTTGCAGCCCCACATTAGTCCAGTTCTGTACGTTGGCTCCCCGCTCTGGATCGTAAACCTCATATTCTGCCTTGTATCCGTTCCAGTCTTCGCCCCGGGGAAATAAATAGGCACCCGTCAATGGGTTCCATAAATATCCGGCAGCAGCCTGATTGGTAATGTGTTGATTGGTGAATCGGGAAGAGAAATCCACATGTACCGAATTAAATAAATCAAAACCAAGCTTAGCATTCAAGTTGTGGCTCCTATAATCATTTTCAGGGGTTATGCCGTTTGAGTAAACATTGGCATACGAAAAGTATGATTGCATATTTTCGCCTCCTCCGTTAATTGCGATGGAGTTATTGGTGGTGTAACCTGTCTTGAAAAATTCTTTAGCGTAGTCGGGGGCACTGCTAGTCAACTTATCGCCCCAACTGAATGTTCCATTGTCGCTCACGCCATATGAATTTTGAAATTCCGGTGTAATCATCGCACTTTCTATGGTAGTATTGCTGGACACGTTTACGGAAACCATGCCCTTTTGAGCCGATTTAGTAGTGATCATTATGGCTCCGTTGGCAGCTACCGCACCGTATAGTGCAGCGGCCGATGCCCCTTTCAATAAGGTAATCTGTGCAATGTCGTCGGGATTTATCGTGGACATGGCGTCCCCCCCATCTCTTTCGCCTCCGTAATTGGTGGCAACTTGATCATTCGTAATGTTCATCATCAAGGGCACCCCGTCAACTACTATTAAAGGTTGATTGCTGCCGCTAATGGATTTATTACCGCGAAACAAAATTTTTGAAGCACCACCGGCCCCCGTAGAGTTAGGCGTAATGCTTAATCCAGCACTTTTACCTTGAAGCGAGTTAATCATGTTAACGCTTTTGACGTCGTTCACATCTTTTCCTCCAACTGTTTGTGCTGAATAGGTTAAAGATTCCGATTGCCGTTTAATTCCCATTGCAGTAACGACCACTTCGCCAAGGCCGAACGCACCGGAAGACAGACTCACATTAATTACAGTACGGTCACCCACAATTTCCTCATGCGTTTCCATTCCTATAAACGAATACTGAAGTACGTCCTCAGGATTTGCTTCCAATACGTACTGCCCATCAATATTTGTGATGGTACCAGTGGTAGTACCCTTAATTACCACTGTAGCCCCAATCAAAGGGTCTGAGCCATCCTCGGTGACTACACCGGTAACTCTTTGTTGCGCCCAGAGGGCGTTAATGCTTGCTCCCATAAAAATGAGAACAATTGAAAATAGAATACTTTTCATAAATAAATTTGTTTGTAAAATTAGAATAAAATTATTTGTGATTAATTACTATGATAAAAATGACTATTAGACTAATATGTTTAAATTTTCAATTGTCGACGTAAAGTTATACTGTAGCAATGTAATACTGCATCTTAGTGGATACCACTGAATTCCTCCATCAAAGATCAACCATCCCTTCAATAAAAAATGGGAGGGAAGATCCACCTTTGCTGTGAATCCTATTCTATAATGTGAATTAATGTGTTTAGGACATGTTTTTTCTTAAAAAGAGGATAGATTGCTGATATTGATGTGCCAAATGACCTCTGGTCGTTTAAAGTGTCAGATGGGTTTGGTTATAATCCTTATCCAACCCTGAAAAACACTCATATGGCATAAAAACACACCTGACTAAACCCAATTCTCCGCTCCTTACCCTTAACTCTGAAGCTTTAGTTTAGGAGCACGTTGCTGCACTGTCTGTTTCTCGAAAAAAAAGAGAAGAGCAGTCTCCGTTAACCTTCCTTTCGACAAAGTTCTATATCGAATTATTTTTTGTAAACTCGATTATTTCGGAGATACGGCCAAAGGCTATACCTACCACTGTATCGGCAGCTCCATAATACACCACCACTTTACCTTCCTCATCGTGTAACGATGCACAGGGAAAAATAACGTTGGGCACATCACCTGCCAATTCGTAATCCTTGGCCGGAGCCAACAGGTAAGGCTGTGTGCGATACAGCACTTTATCGGGTTGTTCCAGATCTAACAATGCCGCTCCCATAGAGTAACGGAATCCATTACAGGTTTTGATAACACCATGATAGAACATCAGCCAGCCCTCGTCGGTTTTGATGGGTACACCGCCGGCACCCACTTTAAGGCACTGCCAGGCGCTGTCCTCAAAAGCGGTCACCTTTAATACAGGACGGTGCTCGCCCCAGTATTTCATATCCGGACTGTAACTCATGAAAATATCGCCGAATGCCGTATGCCCATTGTCGCTGGGTCGGCTCAACATGCAGTATTTACCGTTTACTTTTTCGGGAAGTAGCACACCGTTACGGTTAAAAGGCAAAAAGGCATTTTCACACTGAAAGTATTCCTTAAAATCGTAGGTATAAGCAATGCCGATGGTTGGCCCATGATAACCGTTGCACCAGGTTACCCAATATCTGTCCTCAATAAAAGTAACACGGGGATCATATTTATAATCGGAATCAATCATTTGGGTATTACCGGCTTTCATCACAATGGGATCGGGTTCAATGTCCCAGTTAATGCCGTCCTTGCTAAAACCGGTATGGATATTCATTTGCACCGCTTTGTTGTCGCAACGGAACACACCGGCAAAGCCATCTTTATAAGGTACCACGGCGCTGTTGAATATACTGTTTGAAGTAGGCGTATCGTAACGGCCGATAATAGGGTTTTGCGAATATCGCCACATAACATCCTTACAACCTTCGGGACGTTCTTCCCACGGTATTGCTTGTGTTGAAATCATAGTTTTACTATTAGTTATTTTAATATTTATAAGATTATTGATCCTCTTTGTCGGCATCGGGATAAGTGAAAGGCACAAAATAGGCTACCAACAGAGAAGGTATGGTGGCTATCATTACCCAAATAAAAAATATATTATACCCCAATAAATCACTGAGGTAGCCACTTCCCATCGATGGTATCATCACGCCCAGGTTCATGATTCCCGTAGCAAAGGCGTAGTGGGCCATTTTGTATTTACCCGGTGCTATTTGCTGCATCATAAACAACATAAGCCCTACAAAGCCAAAGCCATAGCTCAAGTACTCCACAACCACGGCCGTGGTGATCAGAAAAAGACTGTCGGGCTGATAGTACGACAGATATATGTAAACGGCATAGGGGACGTTAAAAACCAAAGCCAGTTTGAACAGCACATTTTTGAGTCCGCGCGATGCGATATAATAACCGCCCAGCAAGGAACCGATCACAAAGGCCACAGAACCAAAAGCACCATAAACCAATCCAATTTGCTTAGTGGTCATCCCCAGGCCACCATCGGCCACGGCTGCCTTAAAAAACAGCGGGACCATTTTTATGGCAAAGCCCTCGGCAAAGCGGTACAGGATGATGAACATGATATACCAAAGGATATACTTTTTTTGGAAGAAGGTCCTTAGCACATCCCATAGTGTCTCGAAACCCTCTTTCAAGGATTGTACTTCGGTAGCCTGTCCACCCCCGGGCAGCATTTTAATATGGTACAAGCCCAACAAAAACATTACTGCGCCATAGATTCCCATCACCACCATCCAGGCCGTCGTTATGCCCATGGTTTCTTCCAGTTCGCCGGCCAGATAAACAAAACCACCGCCCGACACCAGTTTGGCCACATTATAGGCCGCGCCCTGCCAACCGATGAACCTGGCCTGCAGCTTCGGCGACAACACACTCAGGTAAACGCCGTCGGTGGCAATATCGTGGGTTGCACCGCTTATAGCAATAAGGCCCAACAAGGCGATGGAATATCTAAAATAATTTTCCAAAGGCAGCGACAGGGCCACCAGGGCAAAGGTCATCCCCGTAACTATTTGGGTGGCCACCACAAAGTGCTTTTTCGTTTTGAACATCTCCAACACCGGGCTCCACAAGAACTTTAAAGTGTAAGGGATCATGATGAGCGATGTCCAAAAGGCAATTTGACTATCGCTGACCCCCATGCTTTCATACATCAGGGCCGATGCCTGTGCGATCGCAATAAAGGGCAGACCCATCGCAAAATAAACACTCGGGATCCAGAGGCCAGGATTTATTTTTCGCGGTTCAATGTCAAAATTCTTTCTTGTCATATCTATTTACTACCGGTTGTTATTTCCATTTTAGCCCCTTCAACAACATCTTTATGATTGATAAAGAAAGAATTTACGGGTTTACCGTCGATGCGGATTTCTTGTATAAAATTGCCTTTGTTTTTTGAATGCCTCACGATCTCGAAGGTTTTGCCGGGATAAAAGCGGTTGTCGAGCGCTATGGTCACTTTGTCGAACACCGGCGTGGTAATGGTGTAATCCATATTGCCGGGGCTCACGGGATAAATGCCCATCATGCCATACACCACCCATGCGCTCATGGTGCCACAGTCGTCGTTACCGGGCAGGCCGTCGGGCGAGTTTTTAAAGTAGGTATCTATCAAACGACGGGTCTCTTTTTGGGCGCGCCACTCTTCCCCTTTCACGTAGTTAAACAAAAAAGGATAGTGCATATCGGGCTCGTTGGCCATATCGAACAAACCATCGTCGAAAATATATTGTAGCTTTTGGGTAAACTTTTTACCGCCGCCATTCAGTTTTATCAAACCCTTAACATCGTGGGGCACACCAAAGGTATATTGCCATGCCGTTCCTTCGTGGAAGCCGTGTACAGGCTCAAAATCTTTTCCTTGCAGGGGGTCGAAGGATTTGAGGAAAGTGCCGTCCGGATGTTTTGGGCGCAGCATTTTAAATTCTTTCTTGTCGTAATAGTTTACGTATTGTTTCGATTGTTTATCGAAACGCTTGTAGTCGTCTGTTTTGCCTAATGCTTTGGCAAACTGTCCCAGGTTCCAGTCGGCCAGGTAATATTCCAGGGCAATGGAAACGGAACGGTCGTAATCTTCAGTAAAGGGCACATAGCCGTGCTCCAGGTAAAAATCATTCCCCAAGCGTATCTTGTTGTCCTTTTCGGGGGTGGTGGCCGATTTTATCATGCCCTCGTAGGCTGCATCCACATCAAAATCGGTGAGCCCTCTTAAATAAGTATCCACGATGACCGGGAAAGAAGGGTCGCCGTTCATGGTAAAGGTTTCCTTACTGTTGAGCTCCCATTTGGGCAGCCATCCCCCCTCTTTGTACATATCTACCATGGAGCGCACCATATCCAATTGTTTATCGGGATATACCAAGCTCATCAGGGGATGGAAATTACGGTAAGTATCCCAAAGCGAGAATATGGTATAACGGTTCCGATCCGTAACTTCGCCCGTTCCATAGGATTCCATCAATGGATATTGCCCGTTTACATCGTTGATAATGTTGGGATGTATGTGCATGTGGTATAAAGCGGAATAGAATACCGTTTTTTGGTCGTTGGTACCGCCTTCTACCTTAATTTTAGATAGCGTAGATTCCCATTGTTGGTGGGCATTGGCACGGGTAGCCTCAAAGTCAAACTCGGTGGATTCAAACTCAAGGTTCTGTCGGGCATTGTCGATGCTCACGTACGAAACACCTACCTGAACGGCTACCGATTCGTTTTGCTTGGTGTCGAACGAAAAGTACGCTCCAATGCTATCTCCGGCCACGGGATGTAGGAAGCCCTCGTAATATTTGAATTTATCGGCTGTTGATGACCAGGCTTCTTCTGCTTGCATGGCAGGCATCTTTTTAAATGCACCAAAGGATTTTGCCGGCTGACTGAAGCGGGCCACAAAATAAACGGGGCGTTCCGAATTACCCTCGTAACAAAAGTTACCCGTCATCCTAAAACCTTCCACCTCGGTGCTGTTCACAATTTTTATGCTGGCGCCCATCTCGTTGGTGAGACTGTTCCCAAGGTCGATGAGGATATTGGATTGCCCCTCGGGGAAAGTAAATTTGCTTAAACCAGTGCGTTGTGTTGCGGTTACTTCGGCTTTTATACCATATTTGTCCAGTTGGCAGCTGTAATAGCCCGGTTCGGCCTGCTGCTCCGACATCAACGAACCGTACTTTTTAATCCGTGCATCTACCTTGCCCGTGGTGGGCATCACCATAATAACCCCCAGATCGGGGCAGCCTACACCACTCAGGTTAACATGCGAAAAGCCGGTGAGAAAGCTGTTGTCGTAGGAATAGGGGGTGGACCACCACATGGCATCTTTATCCCATTTGTTTTTATCGGATCCTGTAACGTTAAAAGGAACTACCGATACCATGCCTTGCGGCACGATGGCACCCGGGTTGGTAGTGCCAAAATTAGTTGTACCGATAAACGGGTTTACATATTGGGTGTAATTCTGGGAATAGGTTGATCCCCATAACACCAAAGCTAAAAATGTAAGAAATATGTTTTTCATAGTGTTGTAAATTAATATTAAGTACAAATTATCAAGCATCAAGATAAAAACATAAAACATATGTCGATAGATAGGGCGTAACGGATTAATATATACTACTTCGTCTATCCAATAAAAAAAGCTCCCTATCTTCTCCGCATTACGGGTTCTACCTTAAGTTAAGATTATTTTTATGATTTTAATTTAGGATTATTTCATCCAGGTACATCAAGCCCTTATGCCCTGTGGCGGCGTGCCATGATGGGATAGGTCCGAATTCACTGGCTGTTACTTTTAAATAGCGTGTTTTTATATGATTAAGATTAAAAATCGGACGTTCCAAAAAAGTTTCTTCTAATTCCGCTTGTGAATAGCTGAACGATTTGTGCGCGATTTCTTTAAAGTTTTTGTTGTCGTTGGAAGCAGATACGGAGATTGCCGAGGGGGGAAATATCCATACCCCGGTATTGGATAGGAAACCGAGGCTCAGGTTTTTGAGCCTTATTTCCTGACCAAAATCGATAACGGCCACCATATCTCTTCCATTAAAGCCTACCCACCTGCCATCGTTAAATTTTTCTGATCCTATTTTCTGATTCATCAAGGGGCTGTCTTTTGTTGGGATGTGTTGACCAGCTTTATTTTCCAAGGTGAGTATAGGATATCCTTGTGCCAATTCTTCAAAGCGCCTTCCCGCATAATAGGTGCGATCGTAAACAAAGCTGGGCTTCATCCCATCGGCATATGCAATGGCTTTGAGGTTGGATGTTTTGTGCATCGTGATACCACCCTTGTATTTTTTGCTTTTTTTGTCGGGCGTTGAGCCGTCGAGCGTATAATAGATATCGGCATCGGGCGTATTGCTGTGCAACCTGACCTTGCGGCTTCCTTCAAACATCTCGCTGTTATCTTTGTCAAAAGGCTTTAGTGTTATTTGTGGCAAAGCACTACTGCCCTTAGGAACCGAGACTGAGGAAACCGGCATATCCTCAGGTTCTGATGCCCATTTTTTATTGGGTTCACCGCCCATCTCAAAAACCATTTCGCCGCCTTGCATAATTTGTTGGTGCGCGATAAACGACTTGGTGTAGGGCTCACCATTTAAAGTTACAGACTGGATATAAATATTTTCCTTGGGATTGTTTTTGGCTCTTATCGTAAACTGTTTCCCATTTTCGAGTTGAATGGCAGCGCTCGAAAATAGGGGAGCGGTAATGATATATTGCATGTCGCCGGGACAAACCGGATAAAACCCCAGGGCACCAAAAATATACCAGGCCGACATTTGGCCCAAATCATCGTTATTCACCAATCCATCAGGTGTATCCTGATAAAAATCGTCCATCACTTTACGCACATAACTTTGGGTTTTCCATGGTTGACCTGCATAATTGTACAGATAAGGCATGTGGTGACCGGGCTCATCGCCATGTCCATATTTTCCAATAAAGCCCGAAATGTCAACATGGGTATCGCCTGCAATGTGGCTTGTGTCGGTAAAAATTCCATCGAGCCAGGTAGCCAATTCTTCTCTACCGCCAATGAGACTCATCAAGCCTTCCACATCGTGTGGCACAAAGGCGGAATATGCCCAGATATTACCCGAAACATAGTTGCCAATTAAATCGCTCCACACCGTCAGGTCCATCTCGCGCCATTCGCCGGTGGTATATTTCGAATGAAGGAATTGTGTTTGCGGATTAAACAGATTCCTATATCCCAGGCTTCGTTCTATAAATAGTTGGGCATCCGCTGTGCGCCCCAATTTTTTGGCCAGCATGGCGATGCACCAGTCGTAATAGTTTTGCTCGGTGGTTTTGGATACGGCACAGTTTAACTCGGCGGGCACAAAACCCAGCTGAATATATTCCTCCATCCCGTTTTTATCGTAGTTGGGGCTATGCTTTTCGGTTGACATGGCAGCAGCTCTTACGGCCTCATAAACCTGATTAGCATCAATACCTTTTATATCTTTTAAAGCAGCATCAACCAACGGCGATACGGCGTTATAACCTATCATGCACACGTTGTCGTGCCCCAGGCATTCCCAAACCGGTAACCCCACCTTGGCATCGGAATGGCGACTGGCCAGTGAATTGACAAATTCTGCGGTCTTTTCCTGGTCGATCATAGTAAACAGTGGATTGAGCGCCCTAAAGGTGTCCCAGGTAGAGAAATTGGAATATTGCGGAATTTCTGAAGTCAGCACTTTTCCTTCCACCACATATTTGCCATTTACATCTGAAATTAAATTAGGGGAGATAAAAGAATGGTACATAGCGGTGTAAAAAATACGCTTGTCGGATGTTGATTTTCCGTCCACCTTGATCTTATTTAGTTTTTCGCTCCACTTTGAACGAGCCATCGTATGCACCTCAGTAAAAGATAGTCCGGCGCCTTCGGCATCAAAATTGGATTTGGCACCTCGGTGACTTACAAACGAAAGAGCCACCTGCACCTGAAGTGCTTCGTTTGATTTTAGTTGAACCTGCACAAAGGCCTTGGTGTTTTTACCCTTCAGTGTTTCTGCACCGGGACTTACCGTATTATCCTTAGCTAAGCCAAATTTTATAATTGGCTTGGAAAACCTGGCATAAAAAAACACGGTCCGTTCGCCACCTTCGCCATCGCTTTTTTTATAGCCTCGCATCTCGGTATCCGAAATGTACTCAATACCCGTATCCAGTACCCGCTCCATGATATGATGTGTGGGATCGATGATTACATTTAGGGTACCTGCCTGAGCCGGGGTATATTTATGGAAACCTACCCGCTCGGTAGCTGTTAGCTCCACATTGACATCATAATCCTTCAGCACCACTGAATAATACCCGGGCGATGCCTCCTCCTGATTGTGCGAGAAACGTGATCGGTATCCCATTTCGGGGTTTTCTTCCGTTCCGGCTTCCAGCTTTACTTCGCCCGTGGTGGGCATAAACAGGATGTCGCCTAAGCCGGCCAGTCCGGCACCGCTGAGGTGCGTGTGGGCAAAGCCTTTTAATATGCTGTCGGAATAATGGTAACCCGAGCACCAGTTCCAGGCCTTAAAATCGTTGGACGGACTTAGCTGTACCATGCCAAAAGGAACAGTAGCACCCGGAAAGGTATGCCCCAGACCATCAGTGCCAATCATGGGATCCGCATAATCGTATGGTGATTTCGACCCGCTGTAACAAGCCGACAGCAGGGAGGCAAGAATCAGGAAAAGCGCTATGTTTTTTAATCTCATTTTTTGGTTGCTGTTAGTGTGGGATAATAAAGGTATACCTTACTTGAGCGAGCTCCGGGTGTACTGCACATTCATAGTAGCATATTTTTACTCCCTACTCATGGAATAAGGTGCGGCCTCTTTAGTATTTCCTCTGTTTTTATTGGGCTTGTTGGTCATGTCAATGCTCATCTTTCCTCCGCTTTGTAATTCGGTATGGGTAAAAAAGTTGCGTTCGATGGGCTTGCCGTTGAGCTGGATGCTGTTAATATACACATTATCCGCATTGTTGTTATCCGCTTCAATCACCAACTCCTTACCGTTCTCGAACTGCATGGTCACTTTATTAAACAAAGGCGAGCCGATGACATACTCATCCGTGCCGGGACACACGGGATAAAAACCCAGGGAGCTGAACACGTACCAGGCCGATGTTTGGCCATTGTCCTCATCGCCACAATAGCCGTCGGGGTTTGGTGTATATAATCTGGTGAGTACTTCGCGAACACGGGATTGCGTTTTCCAGGGCTGCCCCGCATAATTGTAAAGGTACAACATGTGTTGGATAGGTTGATTACCGTGCGCATAGTTGCCCATATTTACAATTTGCATTTCCCTTATTTCGTGAATGGTAAATCCATAGTAGGAGTTGTCGAAAATAGGCGGAAGTTCAAATACGGTATCCAACCTGCTCACAAAAGCTTTGTCGCCACCCATCAGGTTTATCAAGCCTTCCACATCCTGAAATACGCTCCAGGTATAATGTATGCTGTTGCCCTCGGTAAAGGCATCGCCCCATTTAAAGGGGTTGAAGGGCGACTGGAAGCTGCCGTCCTCATTTTTACCGCGCATCCAGTTTGTTTCCTTGTCGAACACATTTTTATAGTTTTGTGCCCTGGCCTTAAACAGGTCTATCTCCTCTTGCGGACGACCCAATTTTTCGGCCAGTTTCCACACGCAATAATCGGCGTAGGCATATTCCAGCGTGCGGGCTGTATTTTCGTGTATGCCCACATCGTAGGGTATATAACCCAATTTGTTGTAATAATCGCTGCCGTATCTGCCTACGCTTTTAATTTCGGGATGTACGCCACCGCTATTTTTAATCATGGCTTCGTATAATTTCTCAATATCGTAGCCATCAATTCCTTTTAGGTAGGCATCTGCTATCAGTGAAGCGGAGTTGGAACCAATCATACAGTCGCGATGGCCGGGGCTCGCCCATTCGGGCAACCATCCACTCTCGTTGTAGGTATTCACCAAACCTTCCATTATCTGGGCATTAAGTTCGGGATACATCAAAGTAAAGAAGGGGAACACTGCCCTGAAAGTATCCCAAAAGCCATTGTCGGTATACATGTAGCCGGGCAATACCTTGCCATTGTAGGGGCTGTAATGTACTATTTCGTTATTATCGTTTATTTCGTGAAATGTGCGCGGAAAAAGTAATACCCGGTATAAAGTGGAATAAAAAGTACGTATGTGGTCAATATCCTTTCCTTCTACTCTTATCTTGCCCAGTTCATCGTTCCATATCTTTTTACCTTCTGCTTTTACGCTTTCAAACGATTTATCTCCAATTTCTCTGGTTAAGTTCAGTTGTGCCTGCTCGGGGCTGATAAAGGAAGAAGCCACTTTTACATTGACCACCTCACCCTTAAGGGTTTTAAAACCCACTACGGCACCGGCATGGTCAGACTCGCTGCTTAGTTTATTTTTATGCAGTGTGCTGTCGGTGAAGGTGTGCACTATTTCAAAGTCTTTGTCGAACTCGGCTACAAAGTAGTTATGGAAATTATCAGGGACACCGCCGTGGTTATTGCGGCAGTAGCCGATTATCTTACGTTCTTCGGGAATTACTTTTACCATAGAACCACCCTTGAAACCATCTAATAATATATAGGATTGATCGTTTTGCGGGAAAGTAATTTTAAATGATGCTGCTCTCTCAGTTGGTGTTATTTCTACTTTGGTATCATAATCGGCTAGATACACACTGTAATAATGGGGCTTTACCTCTTCTGCTTTATGCGAAAACCACGAAGCCCTTTTTTCTTCATTAATCTCCAGGTCGCCCGTTATAGCCATCAGTGCAAAAGCGGCATAATCGTTTATCCAGGGACTGGGCTGGTGCGTCTGCTTGAAGCCCTGAATTTTATAATCGTCGTACTTGTAGGTCCAGCCGTCGCCAAAGTTAGCTGTCATAGGGGTCCAAAAATTCATTCCCCAGGGGCGCGCAATAGCAGGGTAAGTATTGCCGTTGGATAAAGAAAATTCGGAATCTGTGCCCATCAGGGGGTTAACATACGATGTGTAATCATATGAAGTAATACAGTTGTTTGTTACCTTTTCTTGGTTGCAAGCAGTGAAAGCTATAAGCATCACTATAAATAATAATTGAAAGCTTTTCATTACAATATTAAATATTAGTTGTTTTTAAGCGATATTCGTTCACAGTATTTACTACTCATGTGCTAGGGTTTTGTAAGCATTTATGATTCAGTAAAAACTGTGCTAAGGGGCTGTGTTTAATACGGTTCAAAAATAGTACAAAAGCCCATATGTCGCAATAATATATGTTGTTCCTAAACCTATATTTGTTATGCTATTCCGTTGTGATAAATTGTAATTAAAAGCGGTGTTAATACCATAATTAAGATGGTTTTTATTATTATTGCAGAGATTAAGAATGAATATTGTAAGGTATTACCAATAATTTGCTGTCCTAATGTCGGCAAGCAGAGGGTTTTTAATGTTGATAGATTTGTCATTAGCCACTGTTTATTCCGACCTGCGAAAAGAATCGATTAAATTACTGAAGGAAAAAATGATTTAAATTTGATAAGCCCGTAATGTTATGAAGCCTAAAGAAAAAGTCCGTATAAATTTGCCTTCTTTTTTAATTCAGCCTAATGATGTTTTTCATATTGTACGAAGAACTATTACTGCCGACGAAAATCTAGATTATCACGACCATGATTACGCTGAGATATTTTGGATTAAGGAAGGTTCAGGTATTCATGTTATAAATGGTGAAGAGCACCCAATAGAAAAAGGTGCACTATGCCTAGTTCGTCCTCACGATACCCATACTTTTATCGCCAACGGTAATAGTACCGGGCTGGTGGTGAGTAATATAGCTTTTTATTTAGAAAGCCTTAACCTATTTAAGGAAAGATATTTCCCTGATTCAGACACTTTTTTCTGGACCACGGAAAAAATGCCATTCATGGTTAAGCTGAATGCCGATCAATTAAACGAAATTTCCGCGATAACGGATTACATGCTTACAAAAAAGCGTGATTATATTCATTTAGATCTTATGGTGTTGCAAATTTTCAGGATGCTCACGGATTCTTTTAGCGACAAGTCTAATGACGTACCACATTGGCTGGTATTAGCCATGGATCAGTTTAACTCGCCTAAATTGTTCAGGGAGGGGATAGCCGGATTTGTAGCGCTTACCAATAGAACTACGGATCATGTTAATAAAACAATTAGGCAATGTCTAAACCAGACACTCACCGATACGGTTACCAAAATTAAGATGAATTATGCGGCCCAACGACTCAGTATGACCAACGTTCCAATAAAAACCATCTGCTATAACTGTGGCTATAATGCCATAGGTCATTTTTATAAAACCTTTAAAAAATACAATGGGATGACACCTAACGAGTACAGAGCCATAAACCATAAAGTGTTTTAGGTGGTTTGAAACCATGGCACAGTATGCGCAGACGTATAATAGGAGCGAATATTTTAGGGCTAAAAGTTTGCAGCCTCTGATAAAATAATTAATTTTGCGCCCGCATTTATTAATTAATTGAAAATAACTATGTTGAATCATTATGAAGCCGTTTTCATTTTGACTCCCGTTTTGTCTGATGTACAGATGAAGGAAGCGGTTGAAAAATTCCGATCTGTTATTACAGAGAACGGAGGTGAAATGGTAAGCGAAGAAAATTGGGGGCTGCGCAAGCTGGCGTATCCTATCCAAAAAAAATCTACTGGTTTTTATAACTTGTTCGATTTTAAAGTACAACCCGATGCGATAGCCAAGCTTGAGATAGCTTTTCGTCGTGATGAGCGCGTCATTCGTTTCTTGACATTTAAAATGGACAAGCACTTTGAAGCGTACAGTGAGAAGAGAAGAAGAACTATTAAAGAAAAAAAGGAGAAATAGGCCATGGCACAAAATCAAAGTGAAATCAGATATTTAACTCCTCCGTCGGTTGAGATCAAAAAGAAAAAGTATTGTCGCTTTAAGAAAAACAAGATTAAATTTGTTGATTACAAGGATCCTGAATTTCTTAAAAAGTTTTTGAACGAGCAAGGAAAAATTCTTCCCCGTCGTTTAACAGGTACTTCTTTAAAGTATCAACGAAAAGTGGCAACTGCTGTTAAAAGGGCACGGCACATTGCTTTGTTGCCTTATGTTACTGACTTGATGAAATAAAAAAGGAGGACAAAAAATGGATGTAATATTAAAAGACGATGTGGCCAATATTGGGCACAAAAATGATGTGGTCAGGGTAAAGAATGGCTACGGCAGAAATTATCTGCTTCCGAAAGGGCTTGCAATTTTAGCTACTCCTTCTGCTATGAAAGTTCATGAGGAAAACATGCGCCAGCGAGCTCATAAAGAAGAAAAGATCAAGAACAACGCACTTGAAATGGCAACAAAAATGGAAGGCTTAACGCTTACGGTAGGTGCCAAAACAAGTACAACCGGTAAAATATTCGGTTCTGTAAATACTATACAAATTGCAGAAGCACTCGAAAAAGCAGGTTATAGCGTTGAACGCAAGCACATCTCGATCAAAGAGGATCAGGTGAAAGAAATTGGTAGTTACGTGGCCACAGTGAAGCTTCACCGCGAAGTAAAGGTGGAGGTTAACTTTGACGTAGTTGCCGAATAATATAGTATAAATTTATACAAGATACATTTTCAAACAAACAGCTTAAAGCCGTTTTGCTACCTGCAAAACGGCTTTTTGTGTATATATGCTTAGGTGTTTTACTCCTTGTACTGTAAAGCCCCCATAGCCAACGGATCGCCAAAAGCGACTATAGCAAATGGTTTTGTTATGATTACATATTTAAATTCCTCACTACATTAAAATTACGGTCCAGCAAAAGCAAATCGGCATCCTTCCCAGGTTCTATGCTTCCTTTTTTATCGCTGATGCCCAAAAGGCGGCTGGGGTTGTAGGAGGCAAAGCGGATGCCTTCGTGCAATGGAGCCCCGGTGAGTTTCAGGAACCGTTTTAATACATCATTTATCAATAGCTGGGATCCCATTAATACGTTGCCATCCTTGTAGCGTACCCCGTGCTTTCCGGATATTACGGTACGCCCGAAATAGTCATGTTCACCGGGTTCAAGTCCGGCAGAGATTACGGCATCGGAGATTAGTATCAGCTTGTCATGATTTAAGTGCTTGTAGCACATTTGGAGGATCTCATTATTTACATGCACGCCATCGCCGTTAAGTTCAAAAAATATATTACGGTCTATAAAAGGCAGCATGGCCAATCCGTTTGTTTTGTGCGATATGCCCGACATGGCATTGAACAGGTGTGTGATGTTAATGTTGTGTCCTTGCGTTTGATATACATCTGCTATTGTGGCGTTGGAATGGCCAAAGCAAGGCACAATGTTGTTTTGCAGCAAATGATGGAACACCTGATGGTTGCCTTGCATTTCGGGAGCTATGGTCATTAACTTTAGCAAACCCCGTGTTTCCGCAATAATTTGCTTTAGTACGTCAAGGTTGGGTTTATGGATGGTATCGGCTATAATGCCTCCTTTCTTGTTTATGTTCACAAAAGGACCTTCTATATAGATGCCCGGAATGTATTTTTGCAAGGCGGGAGAATTGGCAAGTATGTTGCAGAAGCGCTTTACTATCGCCCGGTCGCAGATAAAGGTTGGTACAAAGGTATTGATACCTCGTTTCTTCAGAAACTCTATCGCTTCATATACATCTGCTTCCTCCACTGTATCAAAACCATAATGGCTGCACCCATGGATGTGCAGCTCAACAAGCGAAGGCGTAACGTAGGCTCCCTGGGCATCAACTGTTTCAATATCCGAATAGTGATCATCATCGGTAGTGATGTCCACAATTGTTTTATCCTTAACAATCAGGCTGTGATTTTGCAGAATAGCGTCTTGTAGTACGATCTGTCCGTTGGCAATTTTATAGTTGTTCATAAAAAATAAAAACAAATTATAGTTAAAATAAAGTAAAGCCCATTGCTTTTAAATAAATTTGCGAACAATTTTCAATATAATCCCTTTACATTTCTAATGGTCATTCTATATTATTGTTCAAATTATCCGAGCAAATAAAATTACAGATAAACTTTTTAAGTCTAAATAGAACCAATGAAACAAATGAGTTATTTTAGCTTGATAGTAAGCTTATTTCTTTTGACAGCGTGTCAGAACCAAAAAGGTGGGCAGCGACAAGAGCAACGTGCCATGCCATATCCGGTTGTTCAGGTGCCCCAAAAAACGGTTACCGGTTATACTTCTTTTCCGGTAAGCATCGAAGGCACCATAAACAGTGCGGTACGGGCAAAAGTGAGTGGTTATATCACATCGGTTTTGGTAGATGAAGGACAACGGGTTAAAAAAGGACAAACACTTTTTGAGATTGAAACACAGGCTTTATCGCAGGATGCCGGTGCAGCCAAAGCAAATATGAATGTGGCTCAGGTAGAAGTAGAGAAGTTAAGGCCTTTAGTCGAAAAAAATATCATCAGTAAAGTGCAACTGTCTACAGCCGAAGCCAAACTGGCACAAGCTAAAGCCAGCTATAACAGTATTGTTGCTAACATAGCTTATGCAACCATTAAAAGTCCGGTAAATGGATATGTTGGATCTATTCCTTACAGGCAGGGTACATTGGTTAGTCCGGCAGATCCAATGCCATTGACCACCGTTTCGGTAACTGATGAGGTGTACGCATTTTTTGCAATGAATGAAAGTGATTATTTGGATTTTATCCAAAATACAGAAGGCAGTACGCTAAGCGAAAAAATTAATAACTTTCCTCCGGTAGCTCTTGAGCTAGTCAATG
This sequence comes from Saccharicrinis carchari, assembly GCF_900182605.1. Taxonomy (NCBI): domain Bacteria; kingdom Pseudomonadati; phylum Bacteroidota; class Bacteroidia; order Marinilabiliales; family Marinilabiliaceae; genus Saccharicrinis; species Saccharicrinis carchari. The sequence goes on along the minus strand of NZ_FXTB01000004.1, from coordinate 35,895 downwards.
GGTCGGTGTACGAAAAGGAGGGCAAGATTGAAACGGTGACCGGACAAGTAAATCCTTCTACGGGTACGGTAAGTTTTAGAGCTACCTTCCCCAATCCCAGTCGTCTTTTGGCCAATGGGAGCAGCGGTAAGATACGTATTCCTATAAGGTACGAAAATGCGGTGGTAGTGCCCGAATCGGCCACTTTTGAACAACAGGGGAGAGTGTATGTGTATAAGCTGCAAGGCGATACCTTGGCAGTTTCTGCTACAGTTAAAGTGAAAGACAGAGTGGGTAGCCTGGCCGTTATAACATCAGGGATTAAAGCGGGAGATATGATTGTGGCCAAGGGGGTGGGTAAAATCCGTAATAATACGCCCATCGTGCCTCAGCCTATGCCTTTCGATAGTATAGCCAACTCATTAAATGTGGTTTTTAAATAATTAATCATAATGCTGAAAAGATTTATAGACAGGCCAGTCTTATCTACGGTGGTCTCCATCATATTGCTTATTCTGGGTGTACTTGGTTTAAGTACTTTACCCGTAACCCAATACCCCGATATTGCTCCACCCACAGTACGGGTGTCGGCCAATTTTCCGGGGGCGAATGCCCAAACGGTGTTAGAAAGTGTTATCATTCCCATCGAAGAACAAATCAACGGGGTGGAGGGGATGACTTACATTACTTCTACCGCCAGTAATAACGGTAGTGCCAGTATTCAGGTATATTTTAAACAAGGTATAGACCCTGATATTGCTGCGGTTAACGTACAAAACAGAGTGTCCAGAGCTATTCCCTTATTGCCAAGAGAGGTGACGCAATCGGGGGTGACGGCCCAAAAGCAGCAAACCAGTGCATTAATGTTTCTTACAGTGTATTCCGATAACGAAAATTATGATGCTACCTACATTCAAAACTATTTAAATATTAATGTACTACCAGCGCTTAAACGTTTAAATGGGGTAGGTGATGTAAGTGTGCTGGGCGCCAAGAATTATGCCATGCGTATATGGCTGCAACCCGATAAACTGGCCGCCTACAAGCTAATGCCATCGGATATTACGGCAGCTATTAATGAGCAAAGTTTAGAAGCTGCTGCCGGAGCTTTAGGCCAAAATAGTGGTCAGGCTTTTGAATATGTAATGACTTACGCAGGAAGATATAAAACGGCAGAGGAATTTGGCGATATCGTTATCAAGGCCTTGGATAACGGTCAGTTTTTGCGCTTAAAAGATTTGGCCAAAGTGGAGTTGGATGCCGAAGGGTATACCGTAATATCCAACACCAACGGCCTACCCGGTGTGAGCATGGGGGTGTATCAAACACCGGGCTCTAATGCGAAAGAAATAATTGAAAATGTGCACAGTACCTTGCATGAGTTGGAGAAAGATTATCCCGAAGGTTTAACTACCCTAATAAACTTTGATACCAACGAATTTTTAAATGCGTCTATTGCCAAGGTGATTACCACTCTTATTGAAGCTTTTATTTTGGTGTTTATAGTAGTGTATATTTTCCTTCAGGATTTTAGATCTACACTTATTCCGGCCATCGCCGTTCCGGTTTCTATAATTGGTACGTTTTTCTTTTTGGGGCTGTTTGGATATTCGGTAAACCTATTGACCTTATTTGCCCTGGTGCTGGCCATCGGAATTGTGGTGGATGATGCCATTGTGGTGGTGGAGGCGGTACATGCCAAACTGGAAGAAGGAGAAAAAAGTGCCCGGGTAGCGACCCACAAAGCCATGGAGGAAATTACCGGTGCCATCATTTCCATTACTATGGTGATGGCTGCCGTGTTTATCCCTGTTACTTTTATCACAGGTCCTACCGGCGTTTTTTATGAGCAGTTTGGGGTTACACTAATTATTGCCATAACCATTTCGGCAGTGAATGCTTTAACGCTTAGCCCTGCATTATGTGCCTTGTTTTTAAAGCCACATCGACATCGCGAAAAATCAGATATGAATTGGGGCCAGCGCTTTTTTTTCGCTTTTAATATTGCATTTTCTAAGACCACAAAAAAATACGTACACTCGCTGTCGTACTTGTACAAACACAAGTGGATTACAGGTGCCATTTTGGTGGCCTCTGTACTTCTTATTTTTTGGACGGCAACCACAACACCTACAGGTTTTGTACCCAACGAGGATAGAGGGGTGGTATTTACCAATATTGAGCTCCCCGTAGGTGCTTCACTGGACAGAACAGTGGCTGTGACACAGGAGCTTTATAGTAAAATAAAAGATATACCAGGCACGGCTGGCGGTTCGCTGATAAATGGATTTAGTTTAATTTCCGGTGCCGGCAGTAACTATGGTACAGGATTTTTAAAACTGAAACCATGGGACGAGCGAAAGGAAGATTCATTGTCGTCTGAAGCCATCATTGCCAGGATGTATCAGGCTGCCATTAATATCCCCGATGCCAATATACTGTTTTTTGCTCCACCGAGCATACCGGGTTTTGGTGTTTCTTCGGGTTTCGAGCTAAACGTTTTAGATAGGCTGGGAGGCGATTTTACCGAGTTGGACAAGGTATCCAAGGACTTTCTGTTTACCTTGATGCAACGCCCTGAAATTGCCTATGCACAAAGCTCGTTCAACACCAATTATCCGCAATACGAAATCATGCTCAATGTACCCAAGGCCAAGGAGGCCGGTGTGTCCATCAGTAGTATTTTTGCTACCTTGCAAGGTTATATAGGAGGCATTTATGCGGCTGATTTTTCACGTTTCGGAAAGCAATACAGGGTATTTGTGCAGGCTTTGCCCATCGATAGGGCCAAAACGGAAGATTTAAACAGTATGTTTGTGCGAAACGCTTCAGGAAAGATGGCACCAATAACTGCATTTATATCCCTAAAAAGAGTGTATGGCCCACAGGCGGTTACCCGCTTCAACCTATTTAATTCGGCCAGTGTAAACGGAGCAGCGGCCCCCGGTTATTCTTCAGGGGATGCTATTAAAGCCGTTCAGGAGGTGAGTTCGACAGCCTTACCCCAAAACTTTTTTGTGGATTTCTCCGGTCTGACTCGTGAAGAAATTGCAGCAGGCAACCAAACCACATTTATCCTCATCCTAAGCATTATGTTTGTGTTTTTTCTGCTGGCCGCTCAGTACGAAAGTTATCTATTGCCATTGGCAGTTTTGCTTTCGCTCCCGGTAGGTATCATGGGGGCCTATATCAGCACTAAATTAACAGGCTTGGAGTTGAATATCTACTTTCAGATATCCTTGATAATGCTGATAGGGCTACTGGCTAAAAATGCTATTTTAATTGTTGAATTTTCAATGCAAAGGCGCAGAGCCGGATTCTCCATAGTAGAAGCCGCCTATGACGGTGCAAAAGTGCGGCTGAGACCCATATTGATGACCTCCTTCGCTTTTATCATTGGCTTAATGCCATTGGTTTTTGCGAGTGGAACTGGTGCTTCAGGAAACCGATCTATTGGCACAGGTGCCGTAGGGGGTTTGCTCGTAGGTACCTTGTTGGGCGTGTTTGTGGTGCCCCTGCTCTATATTTTATTCGAATGGCTTCAGGAAAAAATCAGTGGAAAACCTGAAGTAAGTGCGGAAAAAAGCATGACTTAGTATAAGTACAAAACGTTGAACCTGAGATTTATTATCCAGCGTTCTTCTGTCTTGATACTTGATACGCATTTCCTGATACTAATACTGAACAAATGACACATATAAAATATATACTAATCTTCGGCCTAATAAGTTTGTTTTCCCTGCAATCGTGTTTTGTGGCTCGTAATTATCAGCAACCAACGGTAGTCAACGAGGCTCAATATAGAACGGATCAACTGCCTTCGGACAGTATTAGCATAGCCGAGCTTTCCTATACCGAGTTATTTACAGATCCGCTGTTGATCAGACACATCAGTAAAGGCCTTGAGAACAATATAGATATAAGAATTGCCGTGCAGCAGATACTGGCTGCTGAGGCTTATTTTAAACAGGGTAAAGCAGGATATTTGCCAAGTATAGGTGCATCGGGGCAAGTGGCCTATCAAAATCCCTCAGAAAATAGTCCCACCGGTGCCGCGGTGGGAAGGAGTTTAACCCAGTACGAACTTTCGGTCGGTGCATCGTGGGAAGCGGATATATGGGGAAAGATCAGAAGCAACAAAAGGGCTTTTGAAGCTTCGTATCTGCAAACGGTGGCGGCGCATAAAGTGGTAAAAACACAACTTATCGCCAGTATTGCTTCGGTTTATTATCGACTGCTTTCCTTTGATGAACAGTTGAGGATAACTGAAATGACCATTGCCAACCGGAAAAGTAGTCTGGAGACCACCAAGGCCCTGAAAGAAGCCGGCTATGTTAATGAGGTGGGCGTAAAGCAAACCGAGGCACAGCTTTATAGTGCTATGGCCTTATTGGTGGATATAAAAACAAATATTAAGCTGTTGGAAAACACCATGTCTATTTTATTGGGCGAGGCACCTCAAAGTATTCAACGGGGCAGCCTCAAAGAGCAAGAAATACTAGAAGAAGTGAAAGTGGGTTTTCCTGTGCAACTACTGCGTAACCGACCTGATGTTTTGGCGGCGGAATATAAGCTGATTAATGCCTTTGAACTGACCAATGTGGCGCGAAGTAATTTTTATCCATCACTAAACATATCGGCCAATGGTGGCTTGCAGAGTTTAGAGCTGGCAGATCTGTTGGATGCCAACTCTTTGTTTAGCTCGGCCGTGGGTTCCTTAGCACAACCCATTTTTAATGGCCGACGAGTCCGTACCCAGCACGAAGTTGCCAAGGTGCAGCAGGAGCAGGCTTTACTTAATTTTAAGCTTAGTATTTTAAATGCCGGTAAGGAAGTTTCAGATGCGCTCTACACTTTTAAAGCTGCAGAAGAGCGTATAGAAATTAAAAGCCGTGAGTTCGAGGCTTACGATTTGGCAACAGGCTATTCCGAAGAGTTGCTGAACAACGGATTGATCAATTATTTGGAAGTAATTACCGCACGGCAAAATGCCCTGTTTTCACAACTGGATCTTATCAATGCTCAATTTACCCAACTGAATGCATTGGTGGAGATTTATCGTTCGCTGGGTGGTGGATGGCAGTAAAGGATGAGTCTCATTTGTTTAAAGGGTGAAAATATTTTTTTCACTTTTTTTCCATTGGGCATAAACGCCAATTTGCGTAACCAGCGGTCGCCGACGTTCCCCATCCATCCGCCACCCAAAGCACCATTTTAATGTTGAGATGGTTGATGTTTCGCTCATCCACACCGTCATCAGTTCTAAGATGGGCTGATTGGGTTCAAATTTATCGTAAGTCCCGGGATTGGCGGACAGGACTATGGTCCAGGAATCCGGCGAGTTTAATGGAGGATGGGGGCCTAATTTTCTTGTGCATTGAAAGGCAGCACCAGAAATAAAATTATAAATGCCCTATGCATAGTTTTTTTAACATAGCTGAGGGCAAAGGGCAGCGCAATGTTTTTTTCATCTATCCCATATTGCTCATTCATTTAATGCACTCTTCCAGGTGGCCTGCGGTTTTTTCCGGGGTTTCCTGTAAGATCGTCCCCCAAATCTTCACGTGCTATATCGGCCATCTTTTCCAGCTCTTTTACGATATGGGGATACGATGACATCACGTCGTAACGCTCGCCCGGATCGCGACGCAGATCATACAAAGCATCCGGGAAGTTAAAGTTTTCGTTGGCATTGCCCGGCATGCCGTCTTTACCCGGGGCAAAACCCTGGTAAGTACGACCCGGGTGTGCAAACACCAGCTTAAAGTCACCATTGCTTACAGCCTCCAGACTGTTGCGCCGGTAGTAGTAATAAAATGATTGCCGTGGGTTGGCTCTTTGGTCACCTTTTATCAGGGCAGATAAATCCACCCCGTCTATTCGTTTCGCAGGCAACGGAGCTCCGGAAATTGCAGCCAGGGTTGGAAGGATATCAATACCCGAAACCAATTTGTTGCAAATCATCCCCTCAGGAATAGTGCCTTTCCACCTCATCAGGCAGGGAACGCGTTGCCCACCCTCGTAGCTGGTGCCCTTTCCCTCACGCAAACCGCCCGTACTACCCGCATGATTTCCATAGTTTAACCAAGGGCCGTTGTCGGAAGTGAATATAACGAGTGTATTTTCATCTATTCCCAGATCTTTAATTTTATGCAATATTTGACCAACGCTCCAGTCTATTTCCATCATCACATCGCCGTATAGTCCCTGTTGCGATTTACCCCTGAATTTATCGGAAACCGCCAATGGCACATGTGGCATGGGGTGAGCGAGGTAAATAAAGAATGGTTTGTTTTTATTGTGTCCAATAAAATCGATAGTCTTCTCAGTAAACTTGGTGGTAAACTGTTTTATGTCGGGCATAGTTTCAACCACTTGCTCCCCATCATAAAGGGGTAAGGGCGGGTAATAATTTTTGGTTATCGGGTGATTGGGCCACATGTCGTGCGAATAGGGGATGCCATAAAATTCGTCGAAGCCATGCTGTAGCGGCATAAATTGGGGGATACAGCCCAAATGCCATTTGCCGAAAGCCGCGGTGGCATATCCTTTCTTTTTCAAAATCCGGGCTATGGTTTCCTCTTCACTGCTAAGACCCATTTTAGAGTTGTGATCAATCGCCCCTGCAAAACCTACACGGTTGGGGTAGCAACCCGTTAATATTCCTGCGCGAGATGCACTGCAAACAGCTTGCGGCGAATAATAATGTGAGAAGAATATTCCTTCCCTGGCCAACTGGTCGATATTGGGCGTACCGTACCCCTTGGAACCTGTAATGCTTAAGTCGCCATAACCCATGTCATCAAGATAAACGAGTATTATATTCGGAGGAGATGGTAATTTTTCGGCCATCATACTGATCCCGGTCAATAATATTGATACAAGTAATGCAATAAAATATAAGATAGATTTCATGTGTTTATAATTAATTTTTTTGCCGCAAAGCTTGCCCCGATATTTTATCGGGGGAACTCGCCATTACAATCATTCCCCTCCCGCCTTTGCGGGACAGGTAGTGTGAGAAGCTACTCTCATAGCTCGTTTCATATTGCTACCTTTTTGTAAAAAGTATAGTTTAAGAGTATACGTTTTACCCGGTCGCAAGAGTCTTTCTACTTACAACAAATGCCTTTGTACCACCTTTTGGCGGTATTGGTTTTCGTTGCCTATTAAGTGCCTGATACAAAGGCATAAATTCCACTATCGCTTATTCTTTAAGTTGCACGGTTTGCTTACTTTTAGCACTTTTTACGGCACTATCCAGAATTTCCATAGTAATCATATTATTTTCAATTGAGTAAGGATCGAACTTTTCTAATTCCAGGCTCCCATGTATAAGGGCAGCAAGCACGGCAAAGGGATCGTTAAAAGGAGCCGGTCGCTCCTGCAATTGAAACGTTTCTTCGCTAAATCCATCGTATCCCTCGGCCTTACGTACCCGCAATTGGTTACGGTTGTCGGCGTAAATAACTCCCGTTGTGCCATACAACTCCATGTCTTTCCTTCCGATAGGCCAGTTCCAGGAAGGCTGTAGGATAGCCATCGCTTTATCATAATTAAGTAGGATGGTGGCATCGTCGTCAACCTTGGGGTTAACTTCAGGCTGCAGTTGCTGGGTTACCGCGGTAATTGAATTAGGTTTTTCTCCTTTTAGCAGCCAAGTCATCAAATTGGCCCCATAACAGCCAAAGTCCATTATAGCACCTCCACCGTTCAAAACGGGGTCTGTAAGCCATTGGAAGAATTCGTCGTTTATTTTAACGTTTTTAAAACCGCTGTGTCCATCGCGAATAATCACTTTCCTCAGCTCTCCTATGGCACCATCATGCAGTAGTTGGTGGGCTTTAAAGTTTGTGGGATACCACGATGTTTCGTAATTGGTGAGCAAGTGTATGTTGTGCTTTTGCGCAAGAGCTTTCATTTTTTTAGCATGGGCAAGATTTACGGCTAAGGGTTTTTCCACCATAACGTGTATTCCTGCTGGAGCACAGGCTTCAACAACCATCAAATGTTCATATATACTCCCAAAAGCAGCTACCGCTTCGGGTTGGGTGGCCGCTATCATTTCTTCCATCGTATCGTACACTATATTCATGGAAAAACCGTACTGTGATGACAAACGTTGTGCTAGTACCTTGTTGGTTTCCACAATACCCACCATCTTTACATCTCCCGAATCTTTGCGACTCAATATCCAGCCTACATGTCCATGGGTAAGTCCCGCAACACCTAATCGTAGCGTTTTGGGCTGGGTTGCCCATAGGTTTTTAGTAGTTAACAAAATACCAACGATTATAAAGATCTTTCTTAGCATTGTTTTTAGTTTAATTATTGCATAAATAATTTAATTAATAACTCCAATAAATCGGGTTATTCTATCCTCCAGGATGCGCAGTTGTGGGCAAGATTGTTAAAACAGCAATATTCTTTTTTTTACTTCAATCAATTCTCAAAATACACATAGCAAATTTAATTGGATGAAGTGTTTTATGTAAATAAACTTACTGGTAACCATTGACGTAAGCTTTATTTAGCCTTATATTTTGCTAAAAGTACAAAAGCTTATCGTCATGAAAAAAATAAACCTAAACTATAATTCAATAAAAGAGAATGGAAGAATTAGAAACCCTTTTCCTTATCAATTGGTGAACTTATTTAATCAAACTAAACATAGCACCGCATTTATTTTCGATTTACACAGCAATAGGTGCATATATATGGCAGAATCCATCAATTACATTACAGGTCACTCGGCCGAGGAATTCATTGGAAAGGGTTTACTGTTTTTTAAATCGCTTATACACTCCAACGATTACCCCCAGTTGGTCTGTGATATAGTAATTCTTTTAAACGAAGAAAAGGAAGCAATTAATCAGATTGCCAATAAACCGATCAAATTTATTATGTGCAAAATGAAACATAAAAAAGAGTTATGGGTGCAAACAAGAGTGAGTATTATAAGCGCAGATAATACAAGCAGAAATACTACGGAAAAACTGATTGGATTTATTCAAAAATATGATAAAATTCTAAACGAGGGAGATGAACCTTACAGTAAGCAGATCACCAACAGAGAAAAGCAGGTACTCCAATTAATGGCTTCCGGCGATTCGGCAAAAATAATTGGCCGCAAGCTTAATATCTGCCCAAATACAGTTGTAACTCACCGTAATCACCTTAAAGAAAAGCTTAAAGCAAAAAATACAGCAGAATTAATTAAAAAGGGCATTCAATTTAATATGCTATAGTTTGATATTTACCTGTTATCATAATATCGTAAAAAATCCTCATAAAAGAGGATTGAGTACTGTTTATATTGATTGTAACTTTTTTGCTGATTAATAGAAATAAAATGGGACTCAACAGGCGAAGCTGTGTTTTACCTTGTTGTACTGGGCTCCATCATCATAGTCAATTACAAATGATAAGCTAAGCTGTTTTATTTGCGTATAAATAGATAAGGCTCTGATAGTTAGTGTAATTTATTGTAAAGCTTCTGTATGGTTTAACTATTTACTCCGGCCATGCCAGTCTCATAAGTCCGATTTTCATCCATGATATTCGAAACCTTACAAATATTAAAGGAGCAGCTCGAAAACTATTTTGCGGCCATAAACCTCGAAGAAGATATCCTATTGGGCAATATTTCCCTGTGGGAGTCGGGCAGTGTCGAGGCCAAAGAGCTGAACGGTAAAGTGGTGTTTACCTTGCTAAATATCGAAGAAGAATCTACGTTGAAAAACTCTCCATCCTTTAAGGTGGTAAATAATAAAACTGAATATCGGAACCCACCTGTTAATGTAAATATTTTTTTATTGGTAAGTGCCAATTGCAATACTTACGAGCGCTCCCTCCGGAGCATATCAAAGACCATAGAGTTTTTTCAGGCCAAGAAAATATTCACCTCATCCAATACGGTATATAACCGAACCAATGTAGCCTTTGACGTGCTTGCTTATTTTAAGTTCGTATTGGTGTTATATACACCCCGTTTCGAGGAGCTAAATAATATATGGGGCACTTTAGGTGGCCGGCAACTCCCGTCGGTATTGTATAAAGTACAACTTGTACAAATCGAGCGTGATAAAAAACTGGCTTCCTCTGAGCTTATCACGCACATAGGTGGAAACGTAGAACATATTAAATAATGGCTTTCTCAATTCGATACAAACCCCTTTTCGAGGTGAATATTTATCATTTGTTTTTTCTTGATAAGGGAAACGATGAATACCTGTCGATGACCGGACAAGAGAAAGATAAACAAGACACCGACTACAATATTTCCGATACCATAAACATTGTCCCCACATCCGAAAGTCTCCAAAAAATTGCGGGCCGGGGTTTAATTTTCAGGGCCAATGAATTTGGTTTTTCCGTATGGAGCAAGGTGTCATCTGCCGATGATGCTGAACCTTTTATAGCCCTTGACGATACGTTGGAGCTTACGTTCCTGTTAAAACTGAGGGACGGCATGTTTTTTAATTATACACGCCTTGACCTCGAAAATACAGACAAGTTGTTCTATTTCTCCAACAAAATACCAGATACAGAGCCCGGTACTTTTCCTCTAATTAACCGATCGGGCGAATTAGTGGCCGTCAACGACAATTCTGTATTGTCCGATGATGGGGCGTCCGATGCATTGCAAAAGATATCCGCATCAGAAAAAAACAACTTGTTTGGTTTGGTCAGTATATGGATGAAGGGTGATGTGGCCGCTTTGGACGTTACCGATGTTACAGGTCATATACCCGATCCATATCAAAGCTTCGAGTTGCTGTTTAAACCCAGAAAAACCACGTGGCGCTATATTTTCGATACCGACCAAACGGTAGTTGGAGCCGATGATGTGGAAGTGGAAAACGGTAACCCCAAAACCTTGACAAGCAAAACTGAACAACCCCTTACCCAAAGAGGATTTGTATCCCTCGAACATGGTGGAGTTGAGCTTCCTAATCCCGATTACAAGCTGATTAAGCCCGACAGCACCGCTAACAAAATATATTCAGAAGTTTATATGTAACACTTAAATTAAACAGTTATGGCAACATCGTACAAAACACCGGGCGTTTATGTGGAGGAAATTTCCATTTTCCCACCATCGGTCGCGCAGGTTGAGACCGCGATACCCGCCTTTATCGGCTATACAGAATCAGCTGTTGTTGATGGGGTCGATTATCACACAGACGGAATCATTAAACCCATTAAAATTGACTCTTTAAAAGAATATGAATTCTTTTTTGGGGGAGCCCCCGACCCAACTACTTTAGAGGTAGAGCTTAACGCCGACAACTCAGTTAAATCGACAACCGTTAACGGCATCAATCTTATATACGATTCGCTGCGTATGTTTTTTGCCAATGGCGGAGGCGAATGTTTTATCGTATCTGTAGGCTCGTTTAATGCTAAGCCGGAGGATGTGGATAAGCAACAATTGATTAAAGGACTGACCTCACTCGAAAAAGAGGATCTTCCTACCTTGCTGGTTATCCCCGAAACGGTACACCTTCCGGACTCCGAATCGGGCGAGGTACATGCCGCCATGTTAAAGCAGTGCAACAAGCTACAAGATAGGTTTGCGGTAATGGATTTGGTGGACGGTGACGATGAAGCGACCCCGACCGACGATCCGGTGGCCAACTTCCGCAACAACGTGGGCATGAACTACCTGAAATACGGAGCCGCCTACTATCCCTGGCTAAATACAACGCTGCCGTTTAAGGTAGATTACAATGCCGTAGCCAACGGTATTTATACTAAAGATGGAGCTCCGGTTCCGCAGGTCACGGCTTTGTTTAACAGTGCTTTGGTAGCCGGTATTGCTAATATCGACATGGATATTGCCGCAAAATCAGGCCTTACAGTGCCAACCATGGGCGATATAACCAACCGTACCCAATTAGTAACTGCTGCCCAGGATTTATATGATTACTTCGAAGCCTTCTTCGACCTTACCTTTACCGACAACGATGCCGCCGATACGAATTCGGCCCTCGGCATCCACGGTAAATATACAGCCGAAGATTCTAATTTTCATGGCCTCTTGGTTAGGTTGTTCGATTATAACCATTTTAGCCAGTCGGCCAATAGCAATGCCCCCTCTCCAACCTGGGACGCTGCACTGCTGGGCGAAGATTTTAACGCCGACTTCGGTTTTACCTTCGTTGCTCCGGCTACTGACCAAAACGACATTTTCACGGCCACGCAAACCGCGCAAACTGCCTCGGGATACTTTAAAGCTTTGCTCGAAAAGTTAAAAACATTGATCGATGATTTCTATATCGAGCTGAGTGCCGTCAGGGAGAGCCGTACCGATATATTGGCCCAGACAGACCCCGTTTATAAGGGTATTTTGGATGCCATCGACAAAAAAGGTGTTGTATTACCACCAAGTGGTGCCGTGGTAGGCCTATATGCCGCTGTAGATGAAAACCGGGGCGTATGGAAAGCGCCGGCCAATGTGAGCATCACAGCCGTTAAAGGCCCTGCGGTAAGCATCACCCACGAAGATCAGGAAAGTCTGAACGTGGACACCGAAGCAGGCAAATCTGTAAACGCTATTCGTGCCTTCACCGGTAAGGGTACCATGATATGGGGAGCCCGTACACTGGCCGGCAACGACAATGAATGGCGTTACGTTTCTGTGCGCAGGTTCTTTAATATGGTGGAGGAATCGGTTAAAAAGGCCACCAACCAATTTGTTTTTGAACCCAATGATGCCAATACCTGGGTGAAAGTAAGAGGCATGATCGAAAACTTCCTGATCCTTCAATGGCGTGCAGGTGCCCTGGCAGGTGCCAAACCCGACGATGCCTTCTTTGTTAAAGTGGGCCTGGGGCAAACCATGACCGCACAGGATATCCTGAACGGATATATGCACGTGGAGATTGGGATGGCCGTGGTGCGTCCTGCCGAATTCATCATTCTCAAGTTTTCTCACAAAATGCAGGAATCCTAATCTTTTTAACATTATAATATTTTTAAAACACAAACGTTATGGCAACAGCATATCCAATAGTTAAGTTTCATTTTCAGGTTGATTGGAATGGAACGAAAATAGGATTTACCGAGGTTTCAGGGCTGGATGTAGAAACTGAGGTGGTAGAATACCGACACGGTGCCAGTCCCGAGTACTCGAAGATAAAAATGCCGGGAATGCAAAAATTCAGTAACATCACCCTCAAACGGGGAACTTTTGCGTCGGACAATGAGTTTTACAACTGGTGGAACACCGTGAAATTGAATACCATCGAACGACGCGACATCACCATTAGCTTGTTAAACGAAGAACATGAGCCGGTTGTGGTGTGGAAGGTTAAAAGTGCCTGGCCTACCAAAGTTCAATCTACCGACCTCAAGGCCGACGGTAACGAGGTGGCCATCGAATCCATGGAATTGGTACACGAAGGTCTCATCATTCAAAATGAATAACGATGGCCGACTACTATCCCCCTCTCGGGTTTCATTTTAAGGTAGAATTTGACGACATTGAAGGCGAATCCGAATTTCAGTCGGTCGCCGGCTTGTCCGTTGAGTTGCAAACCGAAGAGGTGGCCGAAGGGGGCGAAAACAGGTTTAAGCACAAGCTGCCCGTACGCACGAGCTATCCCAACCTGGTATTAAAGCGGGGCGTGGTGGTTGGTTCGGAGTTGATTAAATGGTGCCGGAGCGCCGTGGAGAATTTCGAAATTGCCCCTACCAATATAAAAATAAGTCTGCTGAACGAAAAGCATGAGCCCTTGACCACCTGGAACATTGTTCATGCCTGGCCTTTGAAATGGTCGGTGACAGATTTCAGTGCCGAAGAAAGCAAACTGGTGATTGAATCTATTGAGTTGTCCTATAATTATTTCAATATCCTCTAATTAGTGGCTATAAGTAAAGTTGATAATTATCTTTTAAAAAACCCTCTAACTCCCTAAAGGGAGAACCAGAATCCCCTGCGAGAGCTAATTCTCCGGCAGCTGCCGGATTAGGGGTAATCATGGAAGAGTAATCATATAACAAAGAGTTTCTTAAATAACCTATTATGCCCATTGAAATCAAGGAACTGCACATAAAAATAAACGTGGACGATGGCTCACGCCGTGGTAGGGGAGCAAGCAAGAACGGCGGGGATAAGGACAAGATTATTGAGGCCTGTGTGGAACAGGTAATGGAAATATTATCGAAAAAAGAGGAGAGATAATACCGATTGTTAAATGAAAGGAGCGCGAATCTCTCATTGTTCGTTCCCGCTCTTTATTTATACATCGGCATTATATCGGTATAAATCTATTTTTATAAATGCTATAAAAGATGTCGGGAGAATTGGTTAAACTTAAGATAAAGGCTTACAGCGACGAGCAGTTCAACAACGAAGTGGCCGACGGGGAGTTTACCACTTTGCTGAACCCCGAAAATTACAACATAAAATACCAGATAGAACATAACGAGGATCAGGCTTCGGGAACCAGCTCTTCGGCACCCCGGTTCAATAAAATACCGCCCGAAGATTTGGAGCTGGAATTCATTTTTGACCGGACCGGCGTAGTGGTCAACACCTCCGACAACAGCTTGTCGAGCGATGAGGGCGTGGGGGTGATCGACGATGTGGAAACTTTTAAACGGGTGGTGTTCGATTACAACGGCGATGAGCACCGTCCTAATTTCCTGATTATATCCTGGGGTTCACTGTTGTTTAAGGGAACCCTTACCGAGATGGATCTTACCTTTAAGTTGTTTAGCCCCAATGGCGCACCCTTACGGGCTACCGCCAGGGCAAAGTTCAAAGGTTTTGTGGAAGATAACCTGCGGGTAGCCCTCGAAAACAACGCTTCGCCCGACCTGACCCATGTGCGTATCGTTAAAGCCGGCGACACGCTCCCCTTGATGGCACATCGCATTTACGGCGATTCAAAATATTATCTGGAGGTGGCCAGGGTAAACGGCCTGAGCAACTTCCGAAAGCTTACTGTCGGACAGCAACTATTCTTTCCGCCACTCGAAAAGACATCCTGAACATGCCCGAAGAAAGAGTTATACGGACCGCCCGCTCCGCGGATTTGGTTACACACAAAATCCTGATTGATGGGGAAGAACTGTCCGCTACCTATCAGGTGTTGAGCATTGATGTAGAAAAAGAAATCAATCGAATCCCCTGGGCAAAAATCGTTTTGCTCGATGGTCATCCGTCGTCCGAAGATTTTCCGCTCAGTAACGAGCCTTACTTTGTTCCGGGCAAGGATATTGAGATACGGGCAGGGTATCATTCCGAAGAGCAGACTATCTTTAAAGGAATCGTCATTCGCCATAACCTGAGGATAAGGCCGCAAAAATCAATGCTAATTATCGAATGTAAAGATTTGGCCGTAAAACTTACTGTGGGCCGGAAAAGTAAATATTTCTACGACAGCAAGGACAGTGACATCCTGCAGCTAATTATGGCTCCGTACAGCCTTGATATGGATGTGGAAACCTCGAAGGTTGAACATGCCGTGATGGTACAATATAATGTTAGCGATTGGGATTTTGTGATAACAAGGGCGCAGGCCAACGGGAAAATATGTATTGTTGACGATGGAAAAGTTACTGTTAAGCGTCCTGATTTTAACCAAAGCGAATCTCTGTCGTTGGTTTATGGGGCAACCATCCTGAATTTCGATGCCGAGATAGATGCACGGAATCAATTCCAATCCATCACATCGTACGGATGGAATGCCGCGGATCAGGAAATGTTTGAGATTGCCGCCAACGGCCAGGATGTTAATTTAAACGGGAACCTATCGTCGGACGATCTGTCATCGGTTATCGGGTTGGACAACTTAGAACTCAAAGACGGCGGCGAAATGAACGAAAGTGAGTTGCAGGATTGGGTCGATGCCAAAGACCTTTTCAGCAAGCTGTCGAAAATTCGTGGTACGGTTCAATTTCAGGGCGCACCCGAAGTGAAACCCGATACAACCCTGGGCCTTACCGGGGTGGGCGAAAGGTTCAACGGTAAAGTGTATGTTTCGGCCGTCAGGCATCATATTTCCCAGGGCAACTGGACGACAACGGCTCAATTTGGCGTCAATCCCAAATGGTTTACGGAATCTGTCGAAATAAACGACCTGCCGGCTTCGGGCCTGCTGGCCGCGGTAAATGGTTTGCAAGTGGCCAAAGTCACCCAACTCGAAAGCGACCCGGACGGCGAAGACCGCGTATTGATTCGAATGCCCGTAATAGATAATGCGGAACAGGGTGTTTGGGCAAGAGTTTCCACACTGGATGCCGGCGATGGCAGGGGCTCTTTCTTCCGGCCCGAGATAGACGATGAGGTACTTGTGGGCTTTATCAACGGAAACCCCCGCGATCCAATTATTCTGGGCATGATGAACAGCAGTGCCAAACCGGCTCCTGTTCAGGCCGCCGACGACAATCATGAAAAGGGTTTTGTTACGCGCAGCGAGATGAAGCTGATGTTCGACGACGATAAAAAATCCGTGGTCATCGAAACGCCCGCCGGAAAAAAAATCAGCGTGGACGAAGATGCCGGTGTCATTAAGCTGGAAGACGAAAATGGCAATACCGTGACACTCGACAGCTCGGGTATTGCCATGGAAAGCCAGGGCGACATATCCCTAACAGCCTCGGGCGATGTTAAAATAGAAGGTACCAATGTTGAGATAAAGGCCGCTGCCCAGTTAAAAGCAGAGGGATCGGCCGGTGCCGAACTTACTTCGAGTGCCATCGCCAAGATACAGGGTTCGATGGTGCAGATAAATTGATTCATTTTTATACGTATATTTTATGGGAGCGCCGGCAGCACGGATTACCGATATGCATACATGCCCTATGGTAACAGGCACTGTTCCCCATGTGGGAGGCCCCATATTACCCCCCGGGGCACCAACGGTGTTCATAGGTGGTATGCCCGCAGCCCGTGTCGGTGACATGGCCGTCTGTGTCGGCCCGCCCGATACCATCGCCATGGGCTCGGGAACGGTGATGATAGGTGGTATGCCCGCTGCCAGGATGGGCGATTCAACAGCCCACGGCGGCGTAATTGTAGCCGGTTGCCCAACGGTATTGATAGGGTAGGTGGAGCGGTAATCAGTAATCAGTGATCAGTAATCAGTAATCAGTGATCAGTAATCAGTAATCGGTGATTAGTACCGTAGCCTCGAAAAACGGCATATCCAATAATCCCTGCCTGCGGCAGGCAGGTAACTGGGGGAGTTGCGTTGCAAACTTACCCCAGAGGGGTAAAATATTAGTGGCCCCGGGTTTTGCTCCTCCGCTAAAGCTTCGACGGCACGCGGAAACCCGGGGAATAATACGTCATGCAAATCCCTGCCTGTGGCAGACAGGCGACGCACCACAGTTCTCATTATATGTTTACAGCAACTTTGCGTCCCTGCCCGATGGCAGACGGGGGAACATGGCACATATCATTCTTAACGACCTTTTTCCTAATTTATGTAGTTGTCTCATGTTCTGAAACTTAAGCCCGCAGTTAGATAAAAGTAATCAGTAATATGGAAACTCAAAACTCAAAACTTTTAAACCCATAACATGTAACAGACATTCAAGCCTATCCGCTTCCTTTTACCCCGACCCTAAAGGGAGAAGGAAGCTAACAAACTTCGAAACTCAGAACACAAACACAACTTCAAACTCTGAATTCAAAACTCTTAACTTTAAACTTCCAACCTAAAACTCAATTTAAAAAACATGGACACAACGCACTCTTTTTTAGGTACCGGATGGAGTTTCCCGCCCGAATTTCAGAAAGGGACCCGCACGGTTAAAATGTTGCAGGATGAGGCAGATATCGAGAGTAGCCTCGAAATCTTGTTGTCCACCCGTTTGGGCGAACGCATCATGGTGCCCGATTATGGCTGCAATCTGGACGAAATGCTTTTTAAACCCTTGAGCCTAACCTTGAAAACCTATGTAGTCGACTTGATAAAAACGGCTATCCTTTACCACGAACCCAGGATAGACGTGATTAAAATCGCTATCGACCCCACCAATGAGCTTCAGGGGGAACTGCTGATCAATATCGAATATGTGGTTCGGACCACCAATTCCAGAAAAAACATGGTCTTCCCGTTTTATAAAGAAGAGGGCAGCGAAACATAGAAAGAATTCCATTACCGATAAAAAAAATAAAAAAGCTCACAACAGAATAAATTAAAATAAGTATTAATGGCCAACTGCGGAAAGGAAATATTATTTGGGCGCGAGGGAACGGAACAACAGCAACGTTATATCCAGGCGTTGGATCCGGCTTCGGTAAAGCTCAACGACTTTGAACTGAAAGAGTGGATGCAGTTTGCATATGGTTTTGCATCCCATGTAAATTATTTTGCAAGCACGGACGAGAAAGTTGTCAGTGGAAATTGGGAGGATTTTTTTAAATCGGAACCGGAACTGGACGCCTTTCTTGCCAAGGTACAGCAAGGCAATGAGCTTACGCCCCACCTGGCCTTGTATGTTTGTTTCATCCAATTATTACAGATAACAAAACGTAGGTTCAACCAACTTACCCTTCGGCATTTGGATTTTTATTACAAGCAAGTTCTAAAAATTCAAAAATTACCTCCCTCTCCCGATAGCGTCCATATCCTCTTTGAATTGGCCAAAAATGCCGTTTCCGAAAAAATTTCGGACGAAACGGAGCTTGACGCCGGAAAAGATGCCGATGGCGATAAACTGATTTACCGTACATCTGAAGAACTTATTGCAAACAAAACCCAGGTCGCCCAACTCAAAAGCGTTTACAACGATCATGATTCCGCTAAATTAAAGGCGGCAGATGTGGCCGATTCATACGATGGCAAGGGCGACGATTTTCCTGACGACGAGGTGAAGTGGTGGCCGTTCGGATATTATAAAAAAGAGGTTGAGGGTATTAAAAACGATTATCCCGAATTGCCGGATGCACAAATTGGCTTTGCCCTGTCCGGAGAAATACTGGAGTTAAAGGAAGGCGTACGAAACGTGATGATCACCGCAGACTTTACTACTGCCCCCGACGCTTCCTATACTTCGGTACAACTAAACAACAACCTTGAGATTTATTGTTCGGGCGAAAAAGGCTGGCTGGGCCCTTTCCCGGTACTAAACATGCCCGGGTTCACTTCAGGCTTAAATGCGGGCACAAAAAAACTACAGTTCGCATTTCAAATACCCAAAGATGAAGAGCCCGTAGTAAAATACGATGCGACGGTGCATCCGCAGAGCTATGGTACAGACTTTCCGGTTTGTCGTATCCGTTTTAAAACTGAAAATTCAGAAGCACATGCTTTATACCGCAATATTGTTGAGAAGGAGTTAGCTACATTGCAAGTGAATGTTGATGTGCGCCAGATAAAAGGAATCTCCCTTTACAACGACATAGGCACCATAAATGCCGACAAACCTTTTTATCCCTTTGGTACCCAGCCCGTAAAAAAATCGAAGTTTTATATGGATTATCCCGAATTGTTCAAAAAAAATTGGAATGATTTAAAAGTAGATATCGAATGGAAAAACACGCCCGACAGTTTTAAGCAATGGTATCTGGCCTATCGTAGCTCTTTTATCACACAAATAAGCCCCTACGGATATTTGGACGGGATTTTTGATTTGGCTATCAATTTAGAAGCACAGAAAAAGATGGCCATTGACAAAGAAGCTGAGTTAGCGCAGAATACACTTAAAATTATTCAAAACCCTACGGAAACCGATTTGATTGTAGAGGGCGACGATCATTTTGCAGCAGCCGTTGAAATCAACAACAAGGAAGATTGGGATACGGTGAGCGGACTGGACACCATTACCCTATTCGAAAAGGACGGTGATATATTTGAAACAAGTTTTACGGTAAATAGGGCTGCCACGTGGGAGGAAGATAAAAATGGCCCGGTGCGGCTATCCCTGAACCAGACTTTTCTGCACGAAATGTTTCCGCGTATCTATGCCCTGGCCATGAGCAGCGATAACGACAGCGTCCTCATTCCCAACGAGCCTTACACCCCTTTTATCGAAGAGATAAGCCTGGACTACAAGGCTTCGGCACAAATTAAGGTTTCAGGGGCTAAGTATGATTTCAATGCGTTTTCGCTTTTTCACGAGCATCCCTTTGGACAATCGGAAGAAAACTTAGACCTGAAAACACAAAATGGTTTATTAGATGAAGGTGAAGACCCTGTTTTAAACCTTGTTCCCACCTATTGCAAAGGGGGCGAACTATATATTGGCTTACAAGATGCACTGCCTAAGCAAACCATTTCGCTGTTGATACAAGTACTGGAAGGAAGCGAGAACCCGGAAGCAGACTCCTTTGTGGGGAAACAAAAAGTAGAGTGGCATGTATTGCGCAACAACGAGTGGATGGAGTTGGATACCCATTATATGATCACCAACGAAATAGATAATTTTCTGAAATCGGGCATCGTTAAATTTTCCATTCCCAAAGAAGCCAACAATAACAATACTTTATTGCCCACAGGTTATGTATGGGTTAAAGCCAAAATTCACAAAAGCTACGATGCGGTAAGTAAAGTTATCGGTATCCATGCCCAGGCTGTTGAAGCACAGTTTGAAAATGACAATAATAACCTGCAACACCTGGAAAACGGTTTGCCTGCCCAAACCATATCCAAACTCATAAACCGTATTCCCAAGGTAAAATCACTTTCGCAACCATATAGCTCATTCGATGGAAAACCGGAAGAGTCAAATGCCGATTATTACACCAGGGTCAGTGAACGGTTAAGGCATAAAAACAGGGCAATTTGCGTGTGGGATTATGAGCACCTGGTGTTGCAGAATTTCCCGGAAATTCATAAAGTAAAATGTTTGAGCCATACCAGTACGCTTATAACGGGCAATAAGCGGGTTACCAAATACCTGGCTCCCGGAAGCGTGGTGGTAGTGGTGATACCCGACATTGTGAATAAAAACGTGTTCGATATTTATCAGCCCAGGGTTAGTAAGGCCACGCTCAACAAAATCCGTGATTTCCTGAAAAAGCTGGTGTCCCCTTTAATTCAGATCGAAGTGATAAACACCGAATACGAAGAACTTACCGTTGAACTGAAAGTCAAATTTTATAAAGGTTACGACGAAGTTTACTATAAAACTGTTTTGGAGCAAGACTTAACCAAATTGCTATCGCCCTGGGCTTTCGATGCAGCCTCTACTTTGCAATTCGGCATCACGCTGCATAAAAGTGTTGTGATCAACTATGCCGAGAAACTGGAATACGTGGATTTTGTGACCGATGTCAAACTGCATCAGAAAAATGCCGCTACCAAAGTGGTGGCCGAAGTAAATGAAGCCATTCCCTCAAGTCCCGAGGTAATTTTAGTATCGGCCAAAACCCATCTGATCGATACCAACATCAACGATTGCACGAATACTAATCCGGAACCTGCTGAAGTATGTCAGACGTAAGCAAGCATATTACCATCCCCAACGATGTTGCCTACGGCAACGATTTGGATTACCTATTTCTAAAGGAGAAAGGTCTGCAATATATCGAAGAGCTCTCGGGCAAGGTATGGACCGATTATAACACGCACGACCCGGGCATCACCATGCTCGAAATGTTGTGTTATGCCATTACCGATCTGGCCTCGCGCATCGATATGCCCATTGAAAACATCCTGACCCCCGAAAAGGATGGCTCCCTCGAAGACCAGTTTTTTAAGGCCTTGCAGATATTGCCGGGCAAGCCTGTAACAGAAAACGATTACCGGAAGTTGTTTATCGACATTGACGGGGTTAAAAACTGTTGGCTGCAAAAATTTAAGAAAACGGTATATGTGGATTGCAAAAACGATTTGTTATCCTATGATGCTAAGGATTTTGATGCGACAGATAAACAAGCTAAAAGTGAATTCGACTTGAATGGCCTATATACCATCCTAATTGATTTTAATGAGCTTAGCGATGATGACTTCCCTTCCGACACCGACAAAGAAGCCGAAATTGAGCGGATAAAAAACGAAATAGTAAAGTGCTACCATAAAAACCGGAATCTATGCGAAGATTTAGTGCAGGTAAGCCGGGTGGAAACCCAAGCCGTTAAGGTTTGTGCGAGCATAGAACTGGATCAGGAGGCCGACGAGGAGTTGGTACATGCCCGGATATTGCGAATCATCGATAAATACTTTTCGCCCGACCTGTGGTTTTACTCGCTGCAGCAGATGTTCAATAAAGGTTACACCTCCGATCAAATATTCGAAGGCCCCGTACTTAAAAACGGCTTTATCGATCCCGTGGAATTGGAAAATGCCATCCTGAGGTCCGAAGTGCGATTGTCCGACATTATCCGCCTTATAATGAATATCGACGGAGTTAAGGTGGTTAAGGATATTTCTATCAACGATTGCACCAACCCCGTAGCTGAAGATAAGGATGTATGGCTGCTTTGTATCGATGAAGGCAAGAAACCCACTTTGTGCGATAAGAGTGCCTTCAGTTATTATAAAGGTGTTTTGCCGGTAAATGTAAATGAAAAAACGGTAAAAAAACACCTCGAACAATTAGAGGCCAGGGAAGTGGAAAAACAGGAGCTGGCCAAAATAGGGCAGGAAATTCAAATTCCTGAAGGCGAGTATATGAAAACAGGGGTAAGCACCACCGTACAAAACGATTTTCCCGAAACTTATGGAATCGGCCAGATAGGTCTGCCCCCACGATCAACGGTGGCACGAAAGGCTCAGGCTAAACAATTAAAAGGGTACCTGCTCTTTTTCGATCAGGTTTTTGCCACGTATTTTGCACATCTCGATAAAGTAAAGGATTTGCTGTCGGTAGATCAGAAACTGACAAACACTTATTTTACCCAGGCCGTAAACGATGTAAAAGGTTTTGAATACCTGGTGAACGATTATCCCATCGACGACGATGAAGAGCTGACAAAAAAACTGTTATCGGATTTGGATGACCATATCGCCCGGAAAAATGAGCTCCTCGATCATCTGATAGCCCGTTTTGCCGAAAAATTTAGTGAGTTTTCGTTTCTGATGAAGGAACTATATGGCGATTATGCAGCGGAGGCCATAGTGAAGGCAAAAGAAGTTTTTCTTTCAGAGTATGGCGAAATAGAGGATGATACCGGTACCATAGTCAATAAGGGAATCAGTAATTGGAGAGGCAGCGCATTTAATTATTTCGAGCAACCGGCATCGCAATTGTGGGACACCGATAACATAGCCGGTGCGCAAAAGCGGATAGCCCGTTTGTGCGGCATGAAAAACTTTAATCGGCGCAATCTCTCCGAGTCTTATGTCGAGGTGTACGACTACATCAACTCCGATGGCGAAAAAGTGTACCGTTGGCGAATTACAACAAGCGACGGTATTAAAATTTTATCGGCTACGGATGATTATAAAACAGCCCGTGCAGCGGTAGATGAGCTATATCTATCGGTGGTACGGGTAATGGAAACTGCGGAGAAGACTATTGAAGAGGCTTTTAAAAGCGAGGTGACAGATGGGGAAGAAATTGGTAATTTTAAAATTCAGATATCGCCCGAGGGTATGTACTCGTTTGATGTGATTAACCATGAAGCCGACCCCGACAGTAGCGATTGGATTATTGCCCGCCAGTTTTTGTATTACACCAAACAGCGAATGCTAAAAAAGGCATTGCTCAAAATCATCCGCTTCCTGACCACCGATTTTACCGAGGAGGGAATGTTTATCATGGAGCATATCCTGCTGCGGCCCGATGTAAACCAAAACACGGTTCCCCTGGAACAGTTTATGCCCGTTTGCACCGATAATTGCGAGAGCTGCCATCCCCTGGATCCTTATTCCTATCGCGTTACGGTGGTTTTGCCCGGCTGGACTTACCGTTTTGGGAATCATGATTTCAGGAATTTTATGGAGGACTTGATAAGGAAAGAGTTGCCTGCCCATGTGCTGGCCAGGATATGCTGGATAGGGCATAGAACCAACAGCGTGCCTGATGCCGAAAACGAGATGCTCCTTTTTGAGGAGGCGTACAAAGCGTTTTTACTGGTAAAATCAGGTTTGGGCCAAAAACAGGACGAAGAAAAATTGAAAACATTCATAGATATACTTACCGAACTACATTCAATTTATCCTTCGGGTAAACTGATTGATTGCGACGATGAAAAGGATGAGCAGGAAGGCAAAATCATTTTAGGCCGTACGAATATTGGAAACCTTTAATTGAAAAAGTTATGGCATCGAAATTAACAGAAATAACCACTAAATATCATACGTTTGTCGATAACCAGGTTTTAACCAAGGACCAGTTAAACGAGTTTGTTAGCTATTTTGACGACCAGAACAGGCTCACAAGGGTTTTTTTATACGGCGTAGGTGTGATATGCGGCTTCAAGCTGCTGAAAAAAGCAAACGCCGTTGTAGTTGCGCCCGGTGTTGGTGTTACCACCGATGGCGATTTGCTGCAACTAAAAACGGCTATTCCCGGTTCGGAGTTGAAAAAGCTCGAAACAGAACCGATAGAATACCTGTATTATAAGAACTATACCGACGATTTGGCCAATTATGGACACTTCCGCAAACAAGTGGGTGGGTCATCGCAGGTGATGGAGCTTTTGGAGCTTTTCCCCGAACAGGTGGAAAATTCCAAACCCTTGAATACAATAACCAACCTGAACGATAAGGTGGTATTGCTCTATCTGGAGTCGTTTGCAAAAGAAGGGGAACTTTGTACAACTATCGATTGCGATAACCAGGGGACAGAACAAGTTAACCGTTTAAAGGTATTGCTGGTTTCAAAAAACGATGCCGAATTAATAGCCAAACGGGATACCATCTTTAGCGCTTTTAATGTGTTCGACTCCTATTTTGCCCTGCCGGAAGTATCTGTAAGAAGAGTCGTGTTAAACCAATTGAACACCGCCAAATACGAAGAGTTAAAAAGGGCCTATTACGATGCGGTAAACAGCGATAGCTTGCTGGCAAACCTTACGAAGGGGATCAGCCGTATCATTCAAAATTTCGATGACATCCTACAATTAGATATTTCCGCATCGCGTCTGAACACCTCATTGACAAGGCTAAAAGATATCTTCAACTTCAGTGCCTATGCGGTACCTTTCAATATTCAGTATTGCTACGATTTTTTAAAGGATGTGGTGGATACCTACAACGAGATAAAAGCGCTCCTTTTGGATTTGAAAGGACTCTGCCTCCCTAATATTAGCGCATTCCCCAGGCATCTCATGTTGGGCCTTATCAGCGAAATAAATACCGAACCTAAACATTTAAGGCATGGCTTTTATAAATCGCCTGCCATAAGTTGCGGGATGGATAAATTACAGCATTGTAAAAGTCTGATTGATAGATTATTTATATTGATAGACCTGTTTGAAACTAAAATGGGAGAAATTAAGATAACCCCCTCGAACCAATTAACCGTTTTGGGCTTGCGGGCTGTTCCCTATTATTACAATGTGAAAAACGACCTGCTCAAATCGTGGAATTATTCAAAGTCCACCAAAAATGAAGAAAAGTATAATTTAAGTTACCACACTCCCAGCCTCTCGGGCGATGCCCATGTGCAAGAGCCGTTGGCTTTCAATATCGATAAGTTCGACTTTTTCAGGATCGCGGGACACCAAGGTAAAGACTATCGCGATGTGTTGGAAACATTGGACAAGTTAAAAATAAAATACGGGCTTGCTTTTGATGTAAAGGCATTGGCGGTAAATCTTAGTAACGAAACCCTGGATATTGATGATTACGAATGCGAATTTGAAGACCTAAAAGTGATGCTGAAAGCCTGGACGGCCGAGCAGGATTGCATTTTGGCTCAGGTGGCCAGTTTCTTTTCGAGTTTCAGCACCAAAGAGCCGGGTAAAAATGTGAAAGAGGAGGAACTGGTACTGACACACAGGACCAAGTCAAACTTCTCATCGGCATCCGGTAAAAACCTGAAATCCGCAGCCGCAAAAAGCGAGACGTCTTATGTTACAGTAAATAAATTGTATCAGCCTGTTTACACCAAAAGCAATGTGGTATCCGACAATATGAGCACAGCACAAGACACGCTGGGTATTGAAATGAAAGCGGCCATTGAAGAAAACAAAGGCGGTTCGGTTCACGATATTGTTGCGGGTACAAGAGAAAAATTAGTGGATAAGGTAAACACCGAAGAGTGGAACGCCGATCCGGATATGAAAATATTTGTGGTGGATAAGGGTGTGGAATTGATGGCTTACACACATGTGCTTACACAACGGATGCCTACGGAAGTGGCCGTTGTGGATACCGTGAAGGTTAACGATTACAAATTGACCCTCGCCGAACTGTGCGACCTGGTACAGAAAATGAAAGGGGCATACCAGTCCGTTCAGCTGTCAGTAGCGCTAAGGGCCTTTATGGGCTTGCTGATAAACCAACTGTCAACGGTATGCTGTTCGGGTAAAAAACTGGAGATATTATTGGATGAGGTAAATAAGCGCAAAGACAAAGTCCTGCTACAATTACAACTTTCCAAATTTATAGAGAAGCACCCCGGAGCCGAACACCTGGCCGGAGTTAAACCGGGCGGAACCTTTATCCTGGTATATAAAAACAAAGAGAAGGATGTTGAGCTGCAACAAAACCCCAATGCAAAGGAACTTACCATAGCCGATAGCTTTAACAAAGCAACCGAGTCGCTGGCTAAAGATATTTTAAATTTGAGCAAATATAGTACTGCTGAACGAAACCTCTTAACGAACAGGGTCAACCAACTGTTTAAACTGGAAGAAAGTTTAAGCCTTGCCACAGAATTAAATGCATCGGACGAATTTGTGAAAACACCGGATATCCCGGCCAACACGGTGGTTGCCGATTTTTCTTTGCCTTACCTGTGCTGTTCCGATTGTGCTCCTATCAATTATATCATTGCCAAGCCGCCGGTAACCTTGCGTCTGGAAAAAGATACCTATTGCCTGGGTACGGATACACAACCCGTGTTGTTCGAGAAATCGCCGGCCGATGGTGTGGTCAAGTCGGATCCCGAAACGGAAGGTATCACCATCGAAGAAAACAGGTTGGTATTCTCACCGGCCCTGTTCCCCGAAGATTTGTTTGGACAGGCCATTCGCTTTACCGTTAATGATCAGGTTACGGATGCCGAGATTAAAGTTTACAAGGGTATTAAAGTGGACTTTAATGTTCCGGAATCACCTACGAATCAAACTACCATTACCTTTGTTGCCACCGGTGATGTGGAAGCCGTACGGTTTTTATGGGATTTTGGAGATGGAGAAACATCTACCGACCGTAGCCCTACGCATACCTATAAGCTTCCGGTAAATGATGACAATAAAGTAACTGTAAGGCTTACTGCCACTGCCCGGAATGAGGTTTGTACAGCAAGTGCTCAGCACCCCATTCAGTTTGTGGCCATACCTGCCGATATTGACCTGGATCAAAAAGAATATTGCGAAAATGATGAAAGTGAGTATCCCTTCATCATTACGCCCGACGGTGCAAGCGTTGAAATAAAAGGCCCCGGAGTACGGCAGAACGCCGCCGGAAATTATTTCTTCGTTCCTGCCGTTGCCAATCCCGGAACACATACGTTTACGCTGAACGGAGAGGCAAATGACTTGTCGGTTATTGTACAAGCCGCGCCTATTGCAAGTTTCAGTGGCCAACAGCTAGGCGATCAGTTGATATTGACCAATAACTCGGTGAATGCAAATGCGTTTACCTGGAGCATCAACAGCCAAAAAATTGAGCAAAACAATACGCAGCCTTATGTGATTGACTTAACCCCTAGCAGTCCAACCGCCTGGGCGGTTCGTCTTGAGGCCAGGGGTGCGGCGGTGTGCCCACCACACCTGAGCAGGCTAAGAACTTTTAATACCAAGTACTCCGAAGAACCGGCCAGTAGCTGCATCGAAGAAACCAAAGAGGCCATTATTGCCGATCATAGAATCCTGAATGCCATTAAACATGAGGATAACAAGGCGGTAGATGCTGTCTGGAAGCAAACCGCACAGATATATGGCGGCACCACCGAATTTAAGGAAGGTGTACTTGATGATGTGGATCGATTCCTGGCGGGAAGCAGGAATGACCGTTTGGATGAGATGTTCACCAAGCTGCTGCGGCAAACGGCAGAAATGATGATGGAACTGACCGGTCAGGAAGATATTATCCCCCGACTTGTCCAGTTGTTCGAACTGCAATTAAGACTGTTATACCATGTCTTAGGCTGTCAGCCCGGCGAAGTCATCAATGAACACCAGGATGTTTTGGCCAGCATGCTCGATCAAATCATCGAATTGCTCGGACTGCTTCAGCAATATCCGGATGTTATCTATAGCGAGCGGATGAAAAAGTTTATTGCTGATTACCAGAACCGCGTTGCTGATGTTGAACTCCTAAAAGCACATGTCGAAAAAATTATCAGCGATAAGTTGATTTAGCCCCAAATAGACTAAATGGAGTAATCACGACAAGGAAATTACCCCAAAAGTCTACCTGTACGGCTATGGTCGACAGGCGGGCAACCCGGGGTATGAAATACCTGCAAATCCTACGCAGGCAGTCGGCTTCCTGTCCAGCGACAGACGGGTAGCCGTAATTGTAAACTAAAATCCAAATCGCCTATAAAAGTCACGGCTAAAGCCAATTATCCAGATGTACTACTGGTTCAAATTGGCTTTACTCACAACTATTAAACCTTGACCCATTCCAATCATATCGTCCATAAGGTATTTGTTGAAGTAAATACAGCCAACGAGGAAACGGCCTATTCATTTAAAGATAACATCAGCACGTTTTTAAAGGAGAATATTTTTCCCTGTGTAGAAAAGCTATTGGAAAAATACGATAAGGGCCAGATACTTCGTTATGATAAGATAAACCTGGAACTTAACGTGAAAGACTGGGGAAATCCGGAGGTGATAGTGTTTGCGTTGGAGAAGCAACTATCGGAAAAACTAAAAAACACGGGTGATCTTACTTCAGAAGGGGCAGCAGTCAATTATCCACCAAAGCAAATTGAAGAGGAAAATAAACTTGAATCTACTTTTTTGTTCTTTCTGGAGCATGGATACCTGCCGTGGTACGGAAAGGAAGAATTTATCCATCAAATCTCGCTTCCCGAGGCTTGGAGCATATACCTGCAAAAAGCCACCTTTGGGCAAGCATTAAGCCAAAGGCTACGGAGCGACCATAGCAGCCTTAACCGTTTTATCTATCAGCTCTCATCCCAACCCGTTATTTCTTTTATTGCTGCTTTGGGCATCTTCAATTCAGCAGGGGAGGAGCTTTTAAATTCCCATATACACAAACTCTCTCGCAGGCATAAAACCTTATTGCTACGATATCTTTTGAAAGCGGCCCTGTTTACCGAAAAAGAAAGTTGGATACAGGATTTTTATCAGTTGTACCGGTTCCGTGCACAAACTAAAAAGGGTTCTAAAAATACCGTTGCTCTTGATATAGCCGACATTAAAGATCTTCTTGACGAAACATTAAACCCGGAAGCGAAGGAAAGAATATTTCTTAAACCTGAAAGGGAGTTTTTAAAAACGAAAGGTTTTGATGCCTACCCAAAAGCCAGATCAAAAATATCTGCCGACTATACATCCTTAGAGATAGTCGATACGAAAAATGAAGATGCCCCATTTTTGGGTAGGCATGAGGATGAAATATACGTACGCAATGCAGGGCTTATACTAATCCATCCTTTTATAAAAGCATTCTTCAAAAATACAAAATTCCTGGACAGCACCGGAAATATTAAATCTGACTGTCTTTTTCAGGCTGTTCAGGCATTGCATTATTTGGCCACGGGTATTGATGAATATTTTGAAGCCAACCTGCTGCTCGAAAAGTATTTATGTGGTGTATCCTTAAAAACACCCATCCCGCGAGAAAGCCTGATAGACGGAAAAATTAAAACCGAGGGAGAAGTACTGCTGAATGAGGTGATCAAAAACTGGCCGGCATTGAAAAACACCAAACCCGATGGATTGAGACAGATGTTTATTCATCGCGACGGAAAACTCATAAAAACAAAGGACGGGTATAAGTTAATTGTTGAGCGTAAAGCACAAGACGTGCTGTTGGACAAATTGCCATGGGGAATTTCCCTTGTAAAATTACCGTGGAAAGATGAGTTGTTGTTTGTAGAATGGTAACCGGCATGGCTACCCAAAAGCACAACATTTTTTTTGCATTAGGCTCTTAAAAAGCAACTAACGCCAATGCCGTCGAAATGTCGGCACAGGCTATGTTAACGATAATTTGTTAGCAACAATTTTAATTTTGGAAGATGTTCGATGCATGTGCGACCGGCCTCCTGAAAAATATTATTTGGCTCAAAGCGCTGCCTTAGCAAGACCGGGAAGCTCCGAACATGTTCGGAGATCACCCGGCCGCGCTTAGGTAGTGCAAAGTGACAGATGATGTTTTTCGGACAGTCGGCGGTCTTTTTGCCTACTTTTTTGACTGTAGAAAAAAGTAGGAGCACCTCCGGCTTTAGGAGGGTGAAGAGGGTTACATAAGTAAAAAGGTTTCAAGTGATTGATTACTCTAATAATTCAGCCGTACCCGTTCCCCGTAGGGTTTTTGCCGCCGCGGGAAACTTAGGCTCTTACTCCCTAACCTGACCCATTCAGAAAAGTATCAAGTATCAAGACACAAGTATCATTTAAACATGAAAACAAGGTTTAAAAATAACTTATATAGGGATAGGGCAAGTCGTCCTTTCTTTACAAAGAATTCGGAACCCGGTTTCTTTAAAGCCCAGCCTAAGCTAAACATCGGGCAACAAGGGGATAGATATGAGCAGGAAGCGGATCGTGTGGCCGATAAAGTAGTTGCAGGCAGCAAGAACAATGCGTTCAATTTTAGCCGGGGAAATTTTATTCAGAACAAAGAACTGCTTCAGGAAAAGCCTTTGGGTAAAAGCATTACCCCCTTTGTACAAAAGCAAGTTGAGGAAGAGTCGGCCTTCGCTAAAACTATGGTGGGCAAGGAAGAAATGGTTCAAGCACAAGTTGAGGAGGAGGAAGAGATGCTGCAAACCCAACCGCTAGAGGAGGAAGAAGAGATCCAGGCACAATCCATAGAGGAGGAAGAAGAAGTGCAGGCACAATCCATAGAAGAAGAGGAAGAAATACAGGCGCAGTTTGAAAATGAGCCCGCCTTCGCTAAAGCTATGGCGGGCAAGGGAAAAGCAGTCCAATCGAAAACAGCAGGTGAAGTAAAGCCAAATCCAATTGTTGAAACCACGATACAGGCCAGTAAGGGTGGGGGCAATAAAATGGATGCCGCAACAAAAATGGAAA
Source organism: Saccharicrinis carchari (assembly GCF_900182605.1). Classification (NCBI taxonomy): domain Bacteria; kingdom Pseudomonadati; phylum Bacteroidota; class Bacteroidia; order Marinilabiliales; family Marinilabiliaceae; genus Saccharicrinis; species Saccharicrinis carchari. Next base: position 4,661 of record NZ_FXTB01000004.1, on the reverse strand, counting down.
TGGAGCAAAGCTTTGGAGCAGATTTCAGCAAGGTGAATGTGCATACCGACACTAACGCCGTTCAAATGAGCAAGCAATTGAGTGCACAGGCTTTTACCCTTGGTAATGACATATACTTCAATGAGGGAAAATACAACCCTAAATCGACGGATGGCAAACATTTACTGGCCCATGAGCTGACCCATACCATACAACAAACGGGCAGGATACAAAAACGAGAGACATACAATCCTGAGGAAAACTTACAATCGAATAGGTTTGGCGGCCATCCTCGTTTAGAGCGCGTTTACGATAACAAAGAACTTCTTTTTAATGGGCTCGCAAACGATGCCGTTGCCATAGTTCAAAGAGCCCTGATGGCCTTTGGGTATCCGCTCGAAAAATATAAGGACGACGGGATATTCGGTGGCGAAACGGAAAAAGCGGTACGTGATTTCCAAGCCGATCTTGGCGCATTAATGATTGACGGAATCATAGGGCCAGAAACCATGCGACTGCTCGACCGGGAAGCCGTAAAGATGGAAAAAGATAAAGAGGAGGAAAATATCGACGAGGCTGAAAAAACAATTCTCGAAAAGGTTGAAGAGGAATTAAAGAAAGGGAGTGGAGATAAACGCGCGGAATATGCACTTTGTATTTTACAATTGCACAAAATTCATCGCGAGGGTGGTGAAATTTTTGATAAATATATGGGGCCACAGGTAATGTTGGGCTATATTGAGAACGACCGGGGCAACCGGTCGGGAAACTCTTTTAAGCACCCAAATGATGTTCCGCAAAGTTCATCCTTTGTTACTCTGGATCGCGCTATCGTAAAAAATGCAGCTACCTATACCCATAATCTGCTTAGCGAAGCCAATAGCATTTTGGAAGGAATCAACCTGGTGGGGGAAAAAAACCGCAACAAAAAATATAGATTACTTTATGGAGCCACGTTAGATTTCTTATATAAATACCTAAAAACAAGGATGAATGATGTAAATGATATTTACGCATGCTTTAAGTAGCCCGAGGTGGCAAGACACCTTGTACCTATAATTAAAAAAAAATAATAGGATAAACCACATGTTTACTTCACAAAATAAATTAGTAGAATCTCATTCTTCGTCAAGTGCGAATAATCATCATGCGCCTTTTATCCAACCTCGTTTACAAGTCGGACAGCCCAACCACAAGTACGAAGTGGAGGCAGAGCACGTGGCCGATACGCTTGCGGGAGGGATGCACTCCACTGATTCTTTTTTTAATACATCTTTCTTTTCTAAGTCCACAGATCAAATTTCGACAGTACAAACTTTGCCTGAGCGTGAGCAGCAAGAAGAAGATGAAGTCCAGGAAAAGCCTTTGAGAGAAGCAGGAACTCCTACCATACAAAGCAGCTCCGGCGACGATCAACCACAGGCCCAGTGCGAAGAATGCGAAGAGGAGGACGGATTTTTGCAGGCCAAAGCTACCGAGGGTACAAGCCTTGCCCCAAGTATCGAAGCCCGCTTAAGCAATAGTAGCGGTAGCTACCTGGATACGCCCATCCGGCATGAAATGGAAGCCGGCTTCGGTACCGATTTCAGCAAGGTTAAAGTGTATGCAGATTCCGAAGCGATTCAAATGAATCATGAACTCTATGCGCAAGCTTTTAGCCATGGCAGCGACATCTACTTTAACGAAGGGAAATATAAGCCGAATTCCCGGGAGGGGAAACATTTGTTGGCACACGAATTAACCCATACCATTCAGCAAGGTGCGAATGTTCAGCCAATGATTCAAAAGAATGGTGACGAAACTGCCGAAGAATCCTCTTCGGGAAGTAGCACACCATTGGCAGATTTGATTGGAGGAATCGTGCGAGATCAACTTTCAAATTCCAGCATGAAGAGACATCTGAGTAGCCTTGGCACTGCACTTCAGAGCCTCGCTGTTGAAAGTGCCACAGGCGAAGGGGATCAACCCGCCACAAGTACCGAACGCTTGGCAGCGCTCGGTATTTCCGGTGCTTTTGAAACCACATCAGCCGCTATTCTTCGCGATCCGGAGTTTGCCGCATTACGCCAACAAATAATCAATATTATTGGTGGAAGTGATGAAGCGGCATTTATTGCAGCACTCGCAGCAGGAATAGCTGCTGTATTGGCTGATGTTCCACTAAGCGCTTCACCCTCACAAGATCTAGGTGCTGGCTTTAGCGTTGGCGGTTCTTTCGATCTCGGGTCTATTCAAAGTTTGCAATTTAACGAGGTACAGCTTTATGCACAATATGCAAGCGATTATTTCCGAACTCGGATAACAGGAACGCTTAGCAGGGATGACGATACCGAAGAGTTTTCAGGATCTGGGACAGGCGAAGTTAGGATCGGCAACGATATTAGCCATTTAATGGGTAGGGTAACAATTAATTCTGATGGAGAGGTTGTGTTTGTGGGTCGATTATCAGCCGGCCATCAGTTTGGGGGAAGTGATAGGCTTGTATTAACGACAGACCTTACGCACTCTTTTGCTTCTGGGGAAACAATTATTCAACCCGGTGTGAGTGGTAGGTTTAACCTGGGTTCTGATCAAAGTCTGCGCGTTGGATCATCTCTTTCAATATCCACGGACAGTGGCTTAACCGGAGTTACTGGTTTTGTCGAATATAACGCGAGGTTCTTACAATTACGGATTGAAGGAAATATGACTGGAATAAGCGAAGAAGGCGGATTGATTCCTGGTGGAGATACGCGGGTTCAAGGAATGCTTACTATTCCTTTTGGGTTATAATTTTGCAGGACAAATGAATTTGCATGAGCGCGAACACTTGGCTGCTTTTGGTCGTTTCATCTGCACCATAAGTTTCTCAGCATAGAATTTGGGGGATTGGCTTAGGGAAAAGAATTGGGCGAATTTGGCTCGAGGTGCCAGGTTACGGCTACAAGAAAAATAAATACGACCTGAAATTGAAATCGGCTTATGAAAAAATATTTCAATTAAAAACCTTAGATTTATGGCAGACGAAAATTCACTAAATGGGGTCTGGTCTTTTTTAAAAGAAACCATTAAACAGCGTCTGGCACACGAGCTAAGGGGAGAGCCTATTGAGCATTTAAACCTGAACCTCGAATCGGATAAGTCGCATCTGGAGCAATTTATTACAGCGCGAAAATTGACCGATGAGGAAGTGGTTTTTCTGTTGTTGGCCATGGTTCCGCACGTGATGCCCGACTTTCTTACCAACATTATTGCAAGATTTTTGCCTAATGGCGGAGAATTTCCGGCATTCGGCGGTGTCAAGGGCAAAAACCATCGCGGCATCCTGCCAACCGGCGAAACAGTATTGTACATCCTTGCCGGAAACGATATCGGGAAGAGGATTGAAGTGTCTAAGCTTTTCGATGAATCCCATCTTTTTGCCCGCAAAAATATACTTGGCATAGAACAGGTAAATTCCGGCGAGCCTAAAATGAGCGGGCGCTTGATTATGGATGAGGAGTACGTTGATCTGTTTACCTCCGGAAAGATATCCAAACCCAAACTGAGCAGCAGTTTCCCGGCCCAACTGATCACCACACAATTGGAATGGGACGACCTGGTGCTGAGCAAAAAAACCTTGTCCGAAATAAAGGAGATAGAAACCTGGCTAAAGTTCAACCATAGGCTCATGGGCGATTGGGGCATGGAGGGCAGGATAAAACCCGGTTATCGCGTGCTGTTCCACGGGCCGGCCGGAACGGGAAAAACCATGACGGCCAGCCTCCTCGGGAAATACACCGGACGTGACGTTTTCCGTATCGACCTCTCCCTGGTGGTCTCGAAATACATTGGTGAAACGGAAAAAAACCTCTCCCGGCTGTTCGATAAAGCCGACCATAAAAACTGGATACTGTTTTTCGACGAGGCGGATTCTATTTTCGGAAAGCGCACCGATGTGCGCGATGCCCACGACAAATATGCCAATCAGGAAGTGTCGTATCTGCTCCAGCGTATCGAGAATTTTGGCGGTCTGGTCATTCTGGCATCCAACATGAAATCGAATATCGACACGGCTTTTGTACGACGCTTCAACAGTATGATAGAATTTGAAAACCCTAAGGTGGGCGAACGCCTGCGGCTCTGGCAGAACTACCTTCCCAAGTCCGTTACGCTCCATAATGACATCTCCCTTAAAGAAGTGGCACGCAATTACGAACTCAGCGGTGCCAATATCGTCAACATTATCCAATATGCTTGTCTGCAAACGATTGAAAAACAATCCCGAACTATTACTTACCAGGATTTGATCAAAGGAATACAAAAGGAATACAAAAAAGAGGGAAAAATGATAAGTAGTTGATGAGTAAGTTGCTGTGGTCGTATGGCCAAAGCATATTTATAATGGTACAGGATTACAGCGCATTCCATTGTTGTTTAATAAGTTTAAAATAATACCCCTAATAAAACTTCATTCGCTTCTTACTTATCAAAATACCTGTTAAAATCCCCCTAAAGAAGGATAGATTTTAGCAAATTTATTCAATAAATTTATTTACTGATTCATACTGGGCTCCTTCTAAAAAATGATTATAGCGAAGTTGTATTTATTGGGATAGTAATTTTTACGTAACCCTTCAACGAAGTACATCTTGTTTAAGATTCGATAAGCAATTTACTTTGTAAGCTAATTTTAAAATTTACAGCTATGCAAGAGAAAATGT